>DATMVG010000029.1:0-5766 GCA_035563315.1 Allosphingosinicella sp.
CCGGCGCCGCTCCCGCGGCGGCCGCCGCGCCCGATGCCGATCCGGCGGCGGCGGCTCCGGGCCAGGGCGGACGGGCGCGCGCCGGAATGTTCACCAATCGCGGCACGACCGTCGTTCAGGGGACGCTGATCCCGGCGGTGCTCGAGACCGCGCTCGATTCGACCCGGCCCGGCTTCGCCCGGGCGATCGTGTCGCGCGACGTACGCGGCTTCGACGGCAGCCGCGTGCTGATCCCGCGCGGCAGCCGGCTGATCGGCGAATATCGATCGGAGGCCGCGGCCGGCCAGCGCCGCGCCCTGGTCAACTGGGTGCGCCTGATCCGTCCCGACGGCGTGACCATGGCGATCGGCTCGCCGGCCGGCGATCCGCTCGGCCGCGGCGGCATCCGGGCCCGGGTCAACACCCATTTCTTCGAGCGCTTCGCCGGCGCCATCCTGCAGTCGGCGCTCGACATCGGAGTCAATCTCGCCGGCCGCGCGGGCGGCTCGACCGTCGTCGTCCTTCCCGGCACCGGCCAGGGCGCCGTCCCCCAGATCGTCCAGCCCAACCAGGTGACCCCGACGCTTCGAGTCCGCCAGGGAACGAGCATCAGCATCTTCGTCGCCCGCGACCTCGATTTCACCGGCGCCGGGAGCCGGCGGTGAGCGCCGCCGCCTTCGACGACGGGCGCATCTACCTTCGCTCCTACCTCGCTCCACTGACCGGCATGCTGGCGCGGCCGGACGTGACCGACATCTACGTCAACCGGCCCGGCGAACTGTGGGTCGAAACCAGCGGCGGCGCGATCGAGCGGCACGAGGCGCCGAGGCTCGACGAGGCGACCCTGGAGCGGCTGGCTCGGCAGATCGCGGCGCTCTCGCACCAGGGGATCAGCCGCGAGCATCCGCTGCTCTCGGCGACCCTCCCCGACGGCGCCCGGGTCCAGATCGTCGCCCCGCCGGCAACGCGCGGTCCGCTGGCGCTGGCGATACGCAAGCACGTCTCGCCCGACCTCACGCTCGACGACTATGTCGCCGCCGGCGCCTTCGCCGCCACCCGCGGCCGCGATTCGCCGGAGCGGTCGGAGGTCGACCGGGCGCTGGCCGCCCGGCTCAAGGCCGGCGACGTCGCCGGAATGCTCGCCGCGGCGGTGCGGGCGCGCAAGAACATCCTCGTGTCGGGCGGCACGTCGACCGGCAAGACGACCTTCCTCAACGCTTTGCTGCGCGAGATACCGGCCGAGGAACGGCTGATCCTGATCGAGGACACGCCGGAATTGTACGTGCGCCACGAAAATGCCGTCGGCCTTCTCGCCGCGCGCAGCGAGCTAGGCGAGGCGCAGGTCAGCGCCAACGACCTGCTCGGGGCGTCGCTGCGCATGCGTCCCGACCGGATCATCCTGGGCGAGCTTCGCGGCGAGGAGGCCTTCGCCTTCCTGCGCGCGATCAACACCGGCCATCCCGGCTCGATGACCACCGTCCATGCCGACAGCGCCGAGCGGGCGATCGAGCAGATCGTCCTGCTCGCCCTCCAGGCCGGCACCCAGCTCGGCCGCGACGACGTGCGCCACTACGTCGCCAGCACGGTCGACGTCTTCGTCCAGCTCGCCCGCACCGGCGGTCGCCGCCATGTCGCCGAGGTGGTGCTCGGCGGTGAGGCGGGCGCGGGCTTCGGCGCCCCAATGAGGCTAGCTTCGCCGCTGGCGACCGATTAGTCTGCCCGCCTCCGCGCAGCCGCGGGGTAACAGGGGAAATCGCGACATGATCAAGATCGGCAAGCGTAGAGCTTTGACCGCCGCGCTGCTTGCGGCGGGGTACGTGGCCTGGGCCGCGCCCGCTTCGGCGCAGGCGACCCGGACCTGGGTTTCGGGCGTCGGCGACGACGTCAATCCGTGCAGCCGAACGGCGCCGTGCAAGACCTTCGCCGGAGCCATCTCCAAGACCGCCGCGGGCGGCGAGATCAACTGCCTCGATCCCGGCGGCTTCGGCGCGGTGACGATCGTCAAGTCGATGACCATCAACTGCCTCTATACCGAGGGCGGCGCGCTCGCCGGCGGCAACGGCATCGTCATCAACGCCGCCGCCACCGACGTCGTCGTCCTTCGGGGCCTCGACATATTCGGCGTCAGCCCGCCGTCCAACGGCGTACGCTTCGTCGCCGGCGGCGCGCTCCACATCGAGGATTCGATCATCCGCCGCTTCAACGCGGCGAACAGCCAGGGCGTCTCGTTCCAGCCGAGCGGCGCCTCGCGCCTGGTCATCCACCGGACCACGATCGCCGACAACGGCACCGGCGCGTCCGGCGGCGGCATTCTCGTCCAGCCCACCGGGGCCGGCAGCGCCCGGCTGACGCTTGTCGACGTGACCCTGCGCGACAATGCCAACAACAATCTGCGCATCGACACCACCGGCAGCACCGGCGGAGCGACGATCAACATCGAGAACAGCCAGTTCATCGGCAGCGGCACCGGCGTCTCGCTCAACGTTCCGAACGGCACCGGCAGCGTCGCCGTGATGATCAACGGCGCCTATGTCACGCTCGCGGGCACCGGCATCGCCGCCAACGGCACCAACGCGCGGATCCGGGTCGCCAACTCGACTATCACCGGGAACGCCACGGGCGTCTCGATCACCGGGGGCGCCAACGTCAACACCTTCGGCAACAACCGGCTCGAGGGCAACGGCGCCGACGGCACCTTCACCCTGCCGATCATCAACCCGGAATGAGGCTCGTGCGGCCGGCGGCGGATCGCTTCCGTCGCCGGCCGCGCCGCTCCTCCGCTCAAAGGGCGGCGGGAGTGACCGCGATCCCGGCGACGTCGGCGCGGAACATGAACAGATTGCCGGCCTCGGGCTGGAGGTCCAGGGCCTCCGGCTTGAGGTGGAGCCGTGCCGTCGTGGCGTAGACCGTGCTCAGATCCTCGCCTCCGAAGGCGAGCTTGGTGATGTTGCTCACCGGAAAGCGCACTCGCTCGAGCAATTCGCCTGCCGGCGAATAGCGCCGCGCCTCCCAGCCGCCGAAAATGCCGACCCAGACGCAGCCTTCGCTGTCGACCGTCGGCCCGTCGGGATGGCCTTCGCCGGGCTCGATCCGGGCGAATGGCCGCGATCGGCCGAGGCTTCCGTCGTCGGCGACGTCGCAGGCGTGGATCAAGCCTCCGAGCGTGTCGACGTGGTAGAGGATGGCGCCGTCCGGCGACAGCGCGGGCCCGTTGGCGATGCTGACCGGATCGAGGCCGGCATTCGCCACCCGCCCCTTCTCGAATCGGTAATATTGGCCGGTCGCCGAGCGTTCGCTGTCGTCCATCGAGCCGAACCAGATTCGGCCCTTCGGGTCGGTCGCGGCGTCGTTCAGCCGATTGGCGGGACGATCGGGTTCCACTTCGGCGAGCAGGGCGAATTGCCCGGTCCCGGGATCGAAGCGGTGGATCCCGCTCTGGAGGCCGGCCAGCAGGCCGCCGTCGTCGGCCGGAAGGACCCAGCCCACTTGCTCGGGCGAGGGCCAGCTTCTCAGCGCGCCGGTAGCCGGATCGAAGCGGTGGACCAGGAGCTGCTTGATGTCGACGAACCAGAGCGAGTCGTCGCGCCCGATCCAGACCGGGCCTTCGCCCAGGGTCGCGCCGACGGCGCAGATGCTGGCCGGGACGGTGGTCATGCCCGACTTTCGTTGGCGGCGAGGCATCCCATTTTCGGCCCTCGATGATCGAGCGTCGGTCGCGAAGCCGAACCGGCGCGAATATTCTGCTGGCGCGGCCCCTTAGCGCAGGAGAGCCGCCCGCGGCCAGAGCGTTCGTTGGGCCCCGAAGCGCGCGGCCGGTCGGTTCAGGTCCGCCGGTTCTTTATCCAGATCGAGACCAGGATCAGCGAGAAGGCGGCGAGGCGGAGCAGGAACAGCCAGCTGCGCTCTTCCACGGGAATATTGGTGAAGGTGAGCAGGCTCTGGCTCAGGCCGAGCAGCCAGAAGGCCAGCGCGAAGGCGAGGAACAGGCCCTCGCGCGTGCGCTTCCAAAAGCGCAGGAAGAAGAGACCGGCGACGATGAAGGCCATCGTGATGGCGCCCGAGAGGAAGGCGAACAGCGCCACCGCTTACTCCTCCAGGTCCCAGATGAAGCCGAACAGAAGCACCGCCGGAGCGGCGAGCGAGAGCAGGTGCCGAACCAGCCGGAAATCCATGTTGGGAAGCACCAGCAGGTCGAGGATGACGACCAGATTGTTGCCCGCCAGGAGCAGGAAGCAAAGCGCGCTCCACAGCAGCAGCCGGGCTCCGGTGCGCCGGTAATTGCGCGCGAGAAGAAGCGCGCAGGCGCTGCTGGTCAGGAAGCACAAGGTGTAGACGGCGGCGGGGAAATAGTAGCTCACCGCCTCACTCCTTCCGCAGCCGGAAGGCGTCGGCGAAGGCGGTAATGCTGGGGTTGGCGGCGGTGACGATCATGCGCCGCACCGCATCGGGACTCCTGGAATAGAGAGCCTCGGTCCGCTCGACGAGCCCGTCCAGCGCGTCGGACGCCGGACTGTAGCGGGCCGAACCGTCCGCCTCGGCGAGCACCAGCCCTGCCGCGCTCAGCGACTCGACGCTCTGGGTGACCACCACATCGCTCCCCCGCAATCCGGCCACCATCTCTGCGTGGGACAGGCTGCGCTCGCGGTTCTGCCGGAGAAAGCAGAGCAATTCCAGTGCCCATACCGACCGGAACGTGGCGCGGATGAAGCCGGCGACTTCCTGATTGGAGGGCATTGCGACGAGTGGGTCCCTTCCCCGGCGCCCCGGCCTGTTGAGCTCGCCCTCCCCCGCCGGCCTTCTAATCGCCCGCGGCGTCGAAGCAACCGAGGTTAATCGGGGATCAGCCATTTTTGTGGGGACATCCGCATTCTAATTGCTATTGTACGCGGTGGGGGCGGGGGCTTGCAGCGGGATCGGGCGGGGGGCCGCGCGAAGGAGTGCTGCGTGAACGACCTTTCCCCCCGGGATTTTCTCGACCGACGCCAGCTGGTCAGCGCTCTCCGCAGTTTCCGCCGAGGCGACTTCACGGTCCGCCTGCCGGAGGACCTTTCCGGCACCGACGGCGAGATCGCGCGGCTGTTCAACGAGGTGGTCAGCCTCGAGGAGCAGATGACCGGCGAGTTCGAGCGCCTGTCCGTCGTCGTCGGCAAGGAGGGCAAGATCAGCCAGCGCGGCCGGGTCCGCGGCGCCACCGGCGGCTGGGAAGCCAAGATCCGCTCGGTCAACGAGCTCATCGAGGACATGGTGCAGCCGACCGCTGAAGTGGCGCGAGTCATCGGCGCGGTCGCCAAGGGCGACCTCTCCCAGGCGATGACGGTCGAGATCGACGGACGTCCGCTGCGCGGCGAGTTCCTGCGCATCGGCAAGATCGTCAACACCATGGTCGAGCAGCTTGCCTCGTTCGCCTCGGAGGTGACCCGCGTCGCCCGCGAGGTCGGCACTGAAGGCAAGCTCGGCGGCCAGGCCAACGTGAAGGGCGTCGCCGGCACCTGGAAGGACCTGACCGACAACGTCAACGCCATGGCCACCAACCTCACCGGCCAGGTCCGCAACATCGCCGAGGTGACCACCGCCGTGGCCTCGGGCGATCTGTCCAAGAAGATCACCGTCGAGGTGAAGGGCGAGATCCTCGAGCTCAAGAACACGATCAACGTCATGGTCGACCAGCTCAACTCGTTCGCGTCGGAGGTCACGCGCGTGGCCCGCGAGGTCGGCACCGAAGGCAAGCTCGGCGGCCAGGCTCGGGTCGAGGGCGTCGGCGGGACGTGGAAGGACCTCACCGACAAC
>DATMVG010000030.1:0-10242 GCA_035563315.1 Allosphingosinicella sp.
CCCTGGCTCCACAGCGCCTTCAGCCGCTCGATCCGCTCGTCCGTCCACGACATTTGAGTCACCATCCTCAACAGCTTCCATGTGCCCGGGGTAACGGAGTCCGCGATCAGCGACGGCGCCCGCGAACGACCGGCCTTCGAAATGGGTTCGTCCCGCCCCCCGCGATCGCCGCCCAAGCGACGCTCCGGGGCGGACCCGAGGCCCCTATGTGAAGGAGGCCGGGCCGTTCTTCAAGGGCGGGACCGCCCGGCGCTCACCGCTGCCGGCGCAGAGCCTCCGAATCGAGCTCGCGAGCCATCGTCCGGGCCATGATCGAGCGCTGCCGGCCGGCGGTGACGTCGTTCATCGTGCCGTAGAGGGCGGCGAGATAGGCCGAATCCCAGTCGGTCAGAGCGCCGGCCGGAGCGGCACCGGTCGCCCTGTCCTCGAACAGGCCGAGGATCGAGCGCCGGCTCGGGCCGGCCGCCGCCCCGGCCTCGGTCATGGCGAGCGCTCGCATCGCGGCATGATCGGCGAGCTGGAGCAGGGTCAGCCCCTCGATCGCCTCGACGTCGAAGACGACGAGCGCAAGCGCCAGGTCCTGCCGGGTCGCGGTCCGGGTCAGCGACGGCATCACTCCGGTCAGTCGGTAGCCGCGCGGGATGTAGCGGGGCGGCGAGCCTTCGAGCCAGGAGATCCTTTCCATCGGCCGGCCGTCGGCGCCGCGCGGCTCGACCAGCTGCCAGGCGCGGACCGGACCCTCGGCGCCGAGCAGCCGGCGGATTTCGGCCAGCTCGAGGGCGCTGAACAGGGCCGGGCGCTCCTCGCGGAGCCGGCCGAGGAACTCGCCGCCGCGCTCGGCGAAGACGACGAGGACGTTGGGGTCGCAGCCTTCCCCGCGAGCGCCGATGCCGAGATGGGCGGCGATCTGCCGGATGCGGCCGGCGATCACCGAATTGTAGCCGGCCGGAAGGCCGAAGCTCGCCGGACAGACCGGGGTCGCGAACCTGGCGACCTGGCCGCCGCTCTCGACGGTGACCGCCTCGACAAAGTCGCGGACCGCCCGCTCGCGGTCGCGCGATCCGGTGACGACGATCTCGTCCCCGGCAGCCTCGCCCGGCGCGGCCGGGCCCTGGCCGGCCGCCGCCGCCGCCGCGACCGGGGTCGCCGCGACCAGCGCCGCCGCCATCAGGGTCCATGCCGGCGGTCGCCCGGCTTCAGCTTCGCCTCGTCCTCCCGCCGGGCGAGACTAGCAGATCGGCGCGGGCGACGAAACGCCCCTGGCCGGAGCGCTTGCCGGCGGCGGCGTCTGCGACTAGCGACGGCGGTCGTGAAAGAGCGGCCTTCGCCATGGGTAAGAACGCCACCCGGCGTCCCCGTCATCCGGAACGTCAATTGGGGCGGCCTCGCCACGCTCTACGTCAAGGAGGTGCGCCGCTTCTTCAAGGTGCAGCTGCAGACGATCTGGGCGCCGGCGGTGACGACGATGCTGTTCCTGGTCATCTTCACCATCGCCCTCGGTCGCGAGGGGCGGACCGTGATGGGCGTGCCGTTCGCCGATTTCCTGGCGCCGGGCCTGATCGTCATGGGCATGATCCAGAACGCCTTCGCCAATTCCAGCTTCTCGCTCCTGGTCGGCAAGATCCAGGGGACGATCGTCGACTATCTGATGCCGCCGCTGTCGGTCGGCGAGCTCATCGCCGGCCTGCTCGGCGCCGCCGTCACCCGGGCCTTCCTGGTCGGCTTCGCGGTCTGGCTGGCGATGCTCGCCTGGCCCGGGGTCGACGTCTTTCCGAGCCATGTCTGGGCGGTGTTCTGGTTCGCCCTGATGGGCAGCGTCATGCTCGGCCTGCTCGGCCTGATCACCTCGGTCTGGGCGGAGAAGTTCGACCATGCCGCGGCGGTGAGCAATTTCGTCGTCGCTCCGCTGTCGCTGCTGTCGGGCACCTTCTACTCGATCGACGCCTTGTCCCCGGTCTTCCGGGCGATCAGCCACGCCAACCCCTTCTTCTACGTCATTTCGGGCTTCCGCTACGGCTTTATCGGCGATGCCGATTCCCCGGTCCTGTTCGGAGCGCTGCTCCTGCTCGCGATCAACGCGGCGCTGGGCGCCGCCTGCTACGGCCTGCTTCGAAGCGGCTGGAAGCTCAAGGCCTGACCGGCGCACCGCGACGGCTTGCGCCGCGGGGCTCGAGCCGTCGCCGCGGACCCGATCCGGGGTCCAACTTCCCTTGTCGGCGGCGGCGAAGAAGAGGGATGCCCCGGATCGGTTTTGTTCAGGAAAGGCTGTATTTAGCTGAACGGGCGCTGTCGAGGCCGTTCAGCGCGGCCACAGCGAAGCGCGCGTAGGAGGGGCGCCTGCAATCGTGCAGCAGGAGTCGTCGATATGCGTAAGTTGTTCCTTTCCGTCGCCCTCGCGACCGTCACGCTGGCCGCCGTTCCGGCTGCCGCCCAGAATCATGGCCAGCATCAGGGCCGCAACCACGGCAATTGGGACCAGCGCGGCGACCGCCATGGCGGTTGGAACCGGCACGGTCCGAGCCGCCAGGCCGTCGGCCAGCTGATCCGGGAGCTCGACCAGGTCGAGCATCGCATCCAGCGCTCGGCCCGGCGCGGAATCATCTCCCAGCGCGAGGCGTTCGGCCTTCGCCGCGAGGCCAATCACGTCCGCAACCGGCTCCACCGCGCCGGCCGCGACGGCCTCTCGGGCCGGGAGTTCGCCCAGCTTCGAGTCCAGGTCAACCGGCTCGAGCAGCGCGTGCGCCTCGAGCGCCGCGACCGCGACGGCCGCCGCGGCTGAAGCGGAGGGGACAGTCACTGTGACTGTCCCCTAATTGACGCGGCGCCCCCCAAATCCCTATACGGGAAGAGCAAGGCGGCCTCGATGAGAGGTCGCCTTTTTCTCAACGCTTCCCGACGAGGACCCGCTCATGGCCATCACCCCGCTCATGCCCGTCTATCCGCGGTCGCCGGTGCGGCCGGTGCGCGGGGAAGGGGTCTATCTCTACGGCGAGAAAGGCGAGAAATATCTCGACTTCGCCAGCGGGATCGCGGTCAACCTGCTCGGCCACGGCCACCCGGTGCTGACCAAGGCGATCCAGGACCAGGCCGCGACCCTGATCCACGTTTCCAACCTCTACGGCTCGCCGCAGGGGGAGGCCTATGCCCGGCGCCTGGTCGAGCTGACCTTCGCCGACACCGTCTTCCTGACCAATTCGGGCGCCGAGGCGGTCGAATGCGCGATCAAGACGGCGCGCCGCTACCATCACCATCACGGCCGGCCCGACAGGAACGAGCTGATCACCTTCACCAACGCCTTTCACGGCCGAACGCTGGGAACGATCAGCGCGACCGACCAGGACAAGCTTCGCGACGGCTTCTCGCCGCTTCTGCCCGGCTTCAAGGTGGTCCCCTTCGACGATCTCGGCGCCGCCGAGGCCGCGATCGGACCGCAGACCGCCGGCTTCCTCGTCGAGCCGATCCAGGGCGAGAGCGGAATCCGCCCGGCGAGCCCGGCCTTCATGACCGGCCTTCGCCGGCTCGCCGACGAGAATGGGCTGATGCTCGTGCTCGACGAGGTCCAGTGCGGCTTCGCCCGGAGCGGCCGGATGTTCGCCCACGAGCATTACGGGAACGAGCCCGACATCATGGCGGCGGCCAAGGGCATTGGCGGCGGCTTCCCGATGGGCGCCTGCCTCGCCACCGAGAAGGCGGCCGCCGGCATGGTCGTCGGCACCCACGGCTCGACCTATGGCGGCAATCCGCTCGCCTGCGCGGCCGGCCAGGCGGTGCTCGACGTCGTCGCCAACGAGGCCTTCCTCGAGCATGTCCGCCGGATGGGCGAGCGGCTGCGCGGGGCGCTCGAGCAGCTCATCCCCAATTACGACCATCTGTTCGAGGGCGTTCGCGGGCTCGGCCTGCTGCTCGGACTGAAGATGAAGAGCGACAGCCGGGCCTTCGTCGCCCATCTGCGCGAGCACGGCCTGCTCACCGTCGCCGCCGGCGAGAATGTCGTCCGGATCCTGCCGCCGCTGATCATCGAGGAGGCGCACGTCGCCGAGTTCATCGACAAGCTGTCGGGGGCGGCGCGCGCCTACGAGGTGCCGCAGGCGGCCTAGTCAGCGCCAGCGCTCCGCGGGCGCCTTGATGTAGTGCCGCCAGACATAGCCCCACGGTATGATCAGCGCGAACACGAAGGGGAACAGGCCGATCTCCCACAGATCCTGGCTCAACTGGGGATCGACCCGCCCGGCCCTCCACTGCGGAAGGCCGAAGGCGAGAAGCCAAATCGTCTTCCAGACGAACTCGTACAGATAGATGGGAAGCATCAGCAGCGGGTGGCGGAGCACGAGGAAAGCCAGCACCCACAGGCCGCCGAGCATGCTGATCGTCATCCCGCGCCCGCTCGGGTCCGGGTCGAGCAGCTTCGGCAGGTAGTTGGTGAAACCGCTGATGATGAACGGGACCGCGATCGCGCGCATCAGGTAGAGCCGCCACAGCGGGACTTCGCGGTCAGGAGGAGCGGTGGCCGTTCCAGGCTTTGGCTCAGGCTGCGGCATGGTTCGCCTCCGCTTCGCTGGCCGAGCGGCGGAGCGTCCAAGGATCGCCCGGCCTTGCCACGTAATTCACCCAGACATAGCGCCACGGTATGACGAGGATCAGCAGGGCGCCGAACGAGGTGTCGAAGATCGAGGTCCGCATCCCCTCGTCCAGCGTGCCTTCGAGCCAGCGCGGGATGGCGAAGGCGGCGAGCCAGATCGCCTTCCAGATCAGCTCGAACAGCAGCAGCGGCAGCATCTGCAGCGGATAGCGCAGCCCGAGCAGGGCCAGCAGCCCGATCGTCCCGAGCAGCGCCCAGGCGACCCCGGTCATTCGCGGCAGCTCCGAGCTGTGGCTGAGGATCAGCGGCCAGATCATGAGGCCGACGCCGAGCGCCATGAACAGATACATGGCCCGCATCACCCAAAGCCGGATCGGGGAAACCTCGGTCATGCCATTTTCCTTTCGGGAAGTGCCTGGAGGGCGGCGCGCAGCCGCTTTCCGAGCCGCACTCGGATCAGCCAGAAGGCCATCAGCGCGAGCGGCGCGAGAGCCAGGACGAAGAGGAAAGGCGAGCCGCGCACGGCCGCGGGCAGCACGTCCTGCTGGCCCAGGAAGAAGGAGCCGGTGGCGATGAAGAAGGCGAAGCTCATCCGCCACAAATGGCGCGCGATGCGCTGCGGCGGCGTCAGCCGCTTCAGCAGCGCTGCCCTGAGGTCGCCCACTCCGCCGAGCATGCACAGCCCGGCGGCGACGTACATCGGGCCGACGCCGTCGGGAGCCGGCACTGTTCCCGTGAACCCACCCCAGGCGGTCAGCGCGCCAAGGCCGAGCGCGACGGCGCAGGCGGCAATCTCGAACCAGCCGGTCCTTCCGTCCCGCCGGCGCGCCGCCATCCACCCGGTCAGCACGAAATAACAGACGAACACGCCGACCAGAGGCGATCCTGGCTCAGGGGTCCTGAACGGCTCGAGGCTAGCGCCGCTGATGCCGAGGACGAGCATCGAGCCGAGGAAAAGGGTGCCGGCGCGCGCATGCAGCCGGCCGCCCTTGCCAGCTGCCGCCGCGACCGTCCCCGTGGGGATGGCGAGTAGCCCTGCCGCAATGTGAATGGCCATCAGGATGTTCATGCCGCTTGCGCCTCCTCCACCGTGTCCGGCAGATATTCGAGCAGATCGCCCGGCTGGCAGGACAAAGCCGCGCAGATCGCTTCGAGCGTCGAGAAGCGGATCGCTCGCGCCTTGCCGGTCTTGAGGATCGACAGATTGGCCAAAGTGATGCCGATGTGCTCGGCGAGCTGGGTCAGGGTCATCCGGCGCTCGTGGAGCAGGTCGTCGAGCTTGACGGCGATCGCCATGTCACACCGTCCCTTCGAGGTCGTCGCGCATCCGCGCGCCTTCCGCGAAGATGCGGGCGAGGATGAAGGTCAGGAGCACGGCGAGCCACCCGCTGATAGAAAAGCCGGCGTCGAGATGGAGAGGATCGGCCGGCCTCGAGATCGCCTCGCCGATGGCGCCAATCGCCATGCTGAGCAGCTGGAGCGCGAGCAGTGCCCAGGCGCTCGCCTGCAGGCGGTCCGCATTGGCGGCGACGAACGGATCGCCGGCGCGCACGGTTTCGACGATCGCGCGCAGCCGCCTGAGAACCAGGTCGTTGAGCGGGACGGCGACCAGGCCGAGCACGGCGATCGCGCGCAGCCCCATCAGCAGCGGGCTGATCGGATCCGACGAGTCGATTCCGAGCGCGGTTAGGGTCCACTCCTCAGCGACGACCATGGCCCCGAGCAGGACCAGGATGGCCGCGCCGCCCAGCCAGTTCAGGACGATTAGGATGCGCAGCACGACATGGGCGATCGGCAGCGCCGCGGAAAAATGTCGGGACATAGACTTCTCCTCGTCGATAAACGATAATCCACTTATCGACATTCGGCAAGCTCTGTCGACCGCCTCCGCTCCGCCTCGGGCGGAAGCGGGTCGCAGGGGAGGGGGAATAGGGGGATTGAACGGGCTTCCGGCGTCGCCACATCGGCGCCATGGCTTCCGAACCCGCGAACAGCCCGGCCCTCGCCGCCAATCTCGACGAGGCGGTCGGCTTCACGCTTCCGGAGCGGAGCGCGCGCGGGCGGCTGGTGCGGCTCGGGCCGCTGCTCGACGAGGTGCTCTCCGCCCACAATTATCCCGCGCCGATCGCCCGCATCCTGTCCGAGGCGCTGGTCCTCACCGCTCTGCTCGGAGCGATGCTGAAGGAGGCGGGCGGCCAGCTCACCGTCCAGGCCCAGACCGAGGCCGGGATCATCGACCTTCTGGTCTGCGACTACAAGGCCGGCGAGGTGCGCGGCTACGTCCGCTTCGATTCCGGGCGGCTCGCCGCCGAAGCGAGCCTGCCGTCGCTCTTCGCCCTGTTCGGAAAAGGCTATCTCGCCATCACCTTCGACCAGGCGGTGACCGGCGAGCGCTACCAGGGCATCGTCCCGCTGGAGGGCGGCAACCTCGCCGAGGCGGCCCAGCATTTCTTCAGCCAGTCCGAGCAGATACCCAGCCTGGTCAGGCTCGCGGTCGACGACACCGGCCATGTCGCCGGCGGCATCCTGCTCCAGCATCTGCCCGAGGGCGAGGAGGGCCGCGACCGGCTGCACACGCGGCTCGACCATCCCGAATGGGAGCATGTCCGCATCCTCGCCGAGACGATCCGGGCCAACGAGCTGGTCGATCCGACGCTGGCGCTCACCAGCCTGCTCTGGCGGCTGTTCCACGAGGAGGCCGAGGTCCGGGTCCTCGAGGGAATACCGCTGACCAAGGGCTGCCGCTGCAGCCCCGAATATGTCCGCGAGGTGATCGCCCGCTTCGGCCCCGAGGAACGCCGGGCGATGGTCGACGCCGACGGCCTGATCAGCGTCGACTGCGAATTCTGCTCGCGGGTCTTCCCGATCCGGCCGGGCGAGCTCGACGCCTGAGCGGTGCCGCCGTTAACTTCATGTTTACCATAGCTTAGGTAGAAGGGGCGGGTGCCAGAGTGGGCACGCTTTCCTCCCTAGCAGGCTTAGACGCCTGAACTGGGCCGCTCCTCACGGGGCGGCCCGTTCTTTTTGCGCCGCGAGGGCTCTATAGCGGCCGCCATGACCGCCGCTACCGCCGTCCTCCTCCTTTCGGGAGGCCTCGATTCGATGGTCGCGGGCGGCCTCGCGCTCGAGGCCGGCCATCGCCTGCTCGCCCTCACCGTCGACTACGGCCAGCGCCACCGGATCGAGCTCGAGGCGGCGAGGAAGGTCGCCGCCCGGCTCGGCGCCGAGCGCCATATCGTGCTCGCGCTCGACCTCGCCGGCTTCGGCGGCTCGGCCCTCACCGACGCCGACGCCGCAATCCCCAAGTCCGGTGTCGGCGCTGACATACCGGTCACCTACGTGCCGGCGCGCAACGCCATTCTGCTCTCGCTCTGCCTGGGCTGGGCCGAGGCGGCGGGCGCGCGCGACATCTTCATCGGCGTCAACGCCGTCGACTATTCGGGCTATCCCGACTGCCGCCCCGAATTCGTCGCCGCCTTCGAGCGGATGGCGAACCTCGCGACCAGGGCCGGGGTCGAAGGCGGGCGCTTCGCGGTCCGGACGCCGCTGATCGCGATGAGCAAGGCGCGGATCGTCGGCGAGGCGGTCCGGCTCGGCCTCGATCCGGCGATGAGCTGGTCGTGCTACGACCCGACCGCCGAGCTCAGGCATTGCGGTCGCTGCGATTCGTGCCGGCTTCGCATCCGCGGCTTCGCCGAGGCCGGAATCGCCGACCCCACCGATTATGCCGTGCTCGGCGAGGCCGGCGCCTGAGCCTCAGCGGCCGCGAAGCGAGCGCTCGCAATCCCTTCGCTCGCCGCCGCGCAGCTGCGAGCAGTCGGGCGTGAGGTTGATCGGCGCCAGCCGGATCGGAGTGCGCGAGAAGGCGAAGGTGTCGTGCGCCGGCACCAGGCTGTTGCGAAGCTCGCGCATCCGCGCCGAGGCGACGAGGTGGAGCTCGCCCTTGCGGCGGGCGAGCGCCTCCTTGGCGATCCGCCCCGCCGTCTGGCAGAAGCCGAGCTGCGCCTGAAGGGTCGAGAAATTGTTGTAGGTCTGGGTCGAATATTCGTCGAAGCGCCGAGGCCCGGTGCGGCCGTGGACCCGGCGGAAATAGCCCTCGAGCGCCTGATAGGCGCTGGCCAGCTCGCGCGAATGGTGGGCGAGGATGCCGTTATAATTGTCGACCGTGCGCAGATAGGGCGCGAACTGGCATTGCAGCGCGGCGACGTTGAGGCCGGCGCGAAGGTTCCACAAAAGATGGGCGCGATATTCGTTGGCGGTCGCCCCGGGGATCGGGATGCCGACGAGCGGATCGCTCGCCTCGATCGGCCCGGGCCGGAAATTGGGCTCGTAGAGGAAGAGCTGGGCCGAAGCCGGGGAAGCCCCGGCCAGGCCGGCCAGCCCGGCCGCGACGAGGCCGGCAAAACTCAAGCGACGCAACCGTTTCATTCGCCCTCTCCGCACTCACTCCTGCCCTGTTCGTAGCAGGTGGGGCGAGCGGCCCCTATCCATCGTGGCAGCGCCCGTCGCACCTGCGATGCAACTCGTCCGAGCGCCCGCGGCGGGCGCGGATCGCCGCAACCGGCGGACGGCCCGGGCCGGGCTACATGCCGCTGACGTTGCTGTCGACGGTGTTGCCGCCGGTATCGCCGCCGCTCGTCTCGCCGAGCGGGTCGGCGGCGTTGGTCTCCTCGCTGCCATTGTCGGCGGCGACCGGCGCGGGATCGCCGGCATTGGCCGCCGATTCCATCGCGCTGGCGTCGTTGGCCGGAGCGTCGAGCATCAGGTCGCTGTCGAGCGCGTTCGCCACCGCGTCGTTGGCGGCGCCGTCGCCAGCGCCTCCGCACGCCGCGGCGAGGAGGGCGGCGCCGGCGATCGCCGCGGCCCGGGCGGTGCGGATGAAGGGGTCGGTCATCGAGGGCTCCCGTGGTTGGGCCGGGCCGCTCCTATCCCGGCGCGAGCGGCTCGGGAAGGGCCCGGCGGGGCGGTTTGCAAAAAGAAGGCCGCCGGGGTCGCCGGCGGCCTTCTCGAACAGCAGTCGCGCCCGGCTTACTGGGCGTTGGTCGACGCGTTGTCCATCGACGCGTTCATGTCCATCGACGCGTTCATGTCCGTCGACGCGTTCATGTCCGTCGCGTTCATGTCGGTCGCGTTCATGTCCATGCCCATGTCGGTGGCGTTCATGTCCATGCTGGTGTCGTTGCCGAGGTCCGTGGTCGCGGTGTTGTTCGCCGCATTGTCGCCGCCGCAAGCCGCGACGAGCAGGGCCGCGCCGGCAATCATCGAACCGGTGGTCACTTTCTTGAGAATGTCACGCATTAAAAGGTCTCCCTAGATTGATGATTTGGTCGGGTAGGCCCCCTTTTTTGTCCAAATCGGTGTTGCACCTTATACGGAAAGGCTGCGGCTCTCAACCCTCCCCTATTCCCCCTCGAGTGAGAACAGGAAATCCTCGAGCCCGCACTTCAGCGCCAGGTCGAAACGAGTCTGCACGTCGGTCATCCCCATCTCGTCGAGGCTGGTCACTGGATGGTCGGCAATACCGCACGGCACTATCCCTGAGAAGTGGGAAAGTTCCGGCGCCACGTTGACGGCGAAGCCGTGCATGGTCACCCAGCGCCGCACGCGCACGCCGATCGCGCCGACCTTCGCGTCCCTGCCGCAATGATCGACCCAGATGCCGA
>DATMVG010000031.1:0-10738 GCA_035563315.1 Allosphingosinicella sp.
TCTGCTCGGGCGTTCCGCCCCGGCTGATGGTGACGCTGTCGAAGCCGACCTGGGAGAGGGTGACTCCGGGCATGATCTCGTCGCCGACGGCGTAGCTTTGCTGGGTCCCGTCGGGCAACGCGATGATCGCCGAGCCTCGGCCGGTCGCCCGGTCGTCGCGGACGCCGTAGAGCTTGAGGCTGAGCGAGGTGACCACGGCCGGACCGGCCGCGGAAAGGCGGAAGAAGGGATCGAACTCGGCGAGCGCCGCGCCGGCGGCGGGCATCGCGGTCGCGCTCGTCCCCTTCCAATCGCCCACCGGCCCGACCGGAGTCACCACCGTCCAGAACAGCCGAGCCGCCTGCACCGCGACCAGGGCGAGCAGAAGCAGCTCGAGCGCGCTGTAGACGGTCGGGCGCGGCAGCCGGCCGAGCAGCCGCTCGGCGCGCGGATGTGAGCGCAGGCGCATCGCCGGAACCGGTTCCTCCCCAATCGAGCCAAGCGGCCCAGCTATGTCCGTTGTGTGACTCTCTCGAGACAGCAGGCGGACGCGACGGCTCATCGTCTTGAAATGGATGGCTGAAACGCCTCCCCTTCCCCGAAGAGTCGCGTGGGCGGGACGTTCACAGCTTTTCGGGCGGGGCGCAAGAGCCTGATCGTCGGACGGGCCGGCTCTGCCCGTCCTCGGACCGACGGCGGCGGGCCCGGAATCGGTCGGGCGGCGCCTCTAGGGAAAAGCGCCGCCCTCAAGCAGCTTCCCTAGCATGGGGAATCTGGACAAAGGCTGAATGCTCAGGCGGCGACGATCAGCCAGACCGGCCACGCCGCCACCGCCATCAGTGTCCCCAGCGGCAACCGGCTGGTCGCGGTCACTTGCTCGCCGCGCAGCCGCATCAGCAGCACGGCGGCGAGCCCGAGCAGGCCGGCGCCGACCAGGATGAAGGGAAGCTGGAGAGCGCCCACCCAGGCGCCGACGGCGGCGAAGAGCTTGGGATCGCCCCCGCCCATCCCATCGCGCCCGCGCCACTGGCGATAGCCGAGCGCGATCAGGAACAAGGCCGCCCAGCCGAACGCGGCGCCGAGCGCCCGATCGATCAATGGCGGCCCCAGACCGGCCCAGGCCGCGAGCAGGCCGAGCGGGATCAGCGGCAGGGTCAGCCGGTCCGGCAGCCAATGATGTTCGAGGTCGAGCATCGCCAGTAGCAGCAGCCACAGGCCGAGCAGCATCGTGACCACCGCAAGCGGCAGCGGATGGGCGATCAGGGCCACCACTCCCAAGGTCGCCGCCGCCAGCTCGGCGGCGAGATGGCGCTGGTCGATCCGGCCTCCGCAGCGCCGGCACTTGCCGTGCAGCGCGGCATAAGAGAGGACCGGCACGAGATCCCGCACCCCCAGGGGGGCGTCGCAATGGTCGCAACGCGAGCGCCCGGCGACCACGCTCCGCCCCTGCGGCCAGCGAATCAGGACGGTGGCGACGAAGCTGCCGGTGATCGCGCCGAGAAGCAGCCCCAGCGCCTGAAACAGGAAGTCCGGATTGCCGCCCTCCATCACCTCGGCGCGGCGAGGAGGCGTTGCGCCTGGAGAAGATGCGGACGGTCGATCATCCGTCCGTCGAGCGACAGGGCGCCGGCGCCGGGATTGGCCTCGAAGGCGGCGACGACGGCACGGGCATGGTCGAGCTCGGCCTCGGTCGGGGTGAAGGCGGCGTTGATCACCGGGACCTGGTCGGGATGGATCGCCATCATTCCGGTGAAGCCGTCGCGGCGGGCCCGGGCCGCGTAGGCCGCCAGTCCGTCGAGGTCGCGAAAGGCGGGATAGACGGTCTCGATCGGCGCCACTCCGGCGGCCGCGGCGCCGAACAGACAGAGCGAGCGCGCCAGTTCGTAAGGGGCTGTGAAGCGGCCGTCCTCCTCCCGGCTCGCCGCCGCGCCGATGGCGGCGGGGAGGTCCTCGGCGCCCCAGGTCAGTCCGGCCAGCCGCTTGGCGCCGCCATAGGTGCCGAGCTGGAAGATAGCAGCCGGCGTTTCGGTGGCGATGGCGAGGATCTGGGCGGTGGCGTTGCCGCGCTCGGCGAGGCGCCGGCCGAGCTCGGCGACCGATGCGCCGCCCTCCGCCTTGGGAAGGACGATGCCGTCAGGGTGAGAGGGCACCACCGCGATCAGGTCCTTCTCGCATTCCGGGCTGTCGAGCGGATTGACCCTGACCCAGATCTTGGCGGCGCTGTTGGCGTTGAGGAAGAGCGCTACGGTCCGGCGAGCCTCGGGCTTGGCCGCCGGCGCCACCGAATCCTCGAGGTCGAGGATCAGGGCGTCGGCGCTGGAGCCGAGCGCCTTCTCCATCCGGTCGGGACGGTCGCCCGGCACGAAGAGAAGCGAGCGCAGCTTCATGGCGAGGGCAGCCCGAGCCGGCGACTCGGGCCGGCGTCGGCCGTCGCGGCGGCGCTGGGGCCCGAAAGGCGAGCTCCGTCAACTCCATCCCCTCGGCCGCGCGACGCGGACCGCCGTTTCACACCGCTCTCCTTTGCATCAGAGCGGTCCGCTCCATCACGCAGACCAGCTCCTCGCGCTCGTTGAACATGCGGTGCTCGAAGGTAACGATGCCGGCGTCGGGCCGCGATTTGCTGTCCTTGAGCCCGACCACCTCGGTCTCCGCCCGCAACGTGTCGCCGATGAACACCGGCTTGGGCATTCGAACCTTGTCGTAGCCGAGATTGGCGACCAGCGTGCCGAGAGTCGTATCGCCGACCGACAGCCCGACCAGAAGCGCGAAAGTGAAGGTCCCGTTGACGACGATGCGGCCGAATTCGGTCGCTTCGGCATAGGTCTCGTCGAGGTGGAGCGGCTGCGGATTGTGGGTGAGCGCCGAGATGAGCAGATTGTCGGTCTCGGTCACCGTGCGGTGCGGCTGGTGCCGGATCCGGTCGCCCAAGGTCCACTGCTCGTAATAGCGGCCGGGCATGATCAGGACTCACCGCCGAGTTCAGCCATCGCTCGAATCCCTCTCGATCCGCACCAGCAGGGCCCCCTCGCTCACCTGCCCACCCTCGGCTGCGTTCACCTCGGCGACAATGCCATCGAATGGCGCCGCCAGGCTATGCTCCATCTTCATCGCCTCGAGCGTCACCAGCCTGTCCCCCTTCGCGACCGTCTCCCCGGGTCTCACGGCGACAGCGATGATCTTGCCGGGCATGGGCGAGACGACGGCACCGTCGACGGCCGCCGAGCCGGCCCCGGCCGCCGGCGGACGAGTCGAGACATGCCGCGCCAGGCCCGCCTCGACGAGCAGCAAATCGCCATTGGCCAGCGGCCGGGCGGTGGCGGCCCGGAATTCGGGCGGCCGGTCGAACGACCATTGCGCTTCGACCGGCTCGCCGTCGACGAACAGGGTCAGACGGCGGCACGGCTCGGCGTTGAGCCGAAATCCGCCCAGATCGAGCACCGGCCAGCGCTGGTCGACGCCGACCTCCTGGACCGTCTGACCGACGATCCGCTCGGCGGCGAGCGCCAAAGCCGCGGGCGCGATCGGATCGATGGCGGTCAGTTCGTCGACGCGCCGGGCGATCAGGCCCGTATCGACCCTGCCCGAGCGGAATTCGCGCCGGCCGAGGCATCGGGCGAGGAAGGCCGCATTGGTCTTGACCGGCCAGACGTAATTCTCCCCGAGCATCACCTCGAGCTTTCTGATCGCGTTGTCGCGCGTGTCGTCATGGGCGATCAGCTTGGCGATCATCGGGTCGTAATGAGGGCTGACCAGGTCGCCCTCGGCGACGCCCGCGTCGACACGCTGCCCCCAGCCGGCGCCATAAAGCGTCGCCGCCTCGATCCGCCCGGTCGAAGGAAGGAAGCCGGTCGCCGGATTCTCCGCGTAGAGGCGCGCCTCGATCGCCCAGCCGTCGATGAACAGCTCCTTCTGGCGGCGCGGCAAAGGCTCGCCGGACGCCACGAGGAGCTGCCATTCGACCAGGTCCTGTCCGGTGATCGCCTCGGTCACCGGATGCTCGACCTGGAGGCGGGTGTTCATCTCCATGAACCAGATTCGATCCGCGCGGAGGCCCTCGGAGGAATCGGCGATGAACTCGATCGTCCCGGCCCCGACATAGTCGACCGCCCTGGCCGCCTTCACCGCCGCGCCGCACACGGCGGCCCGGGTCGCCTCGTCCATGCCCGGCGCGGGCGCTTCCTCGATCACCTTCTGGTGGCGCCTCTGAAGCGAGCAATCGCGCTCGAACAAGTGGACGACATTGCCGTGGCTGTCGCCGAAGACCTGCACCTCGATATGGCGCGGCCGTTCGATATATTTCTCGATCAGCACCTTGTCGTCGCCGAACGAGGAGGCCGCCTCGCGCTTGCAGGAAGCCAGCATTTCCTGGAACTCGGCCGCCGAGTCGACCCGGCGCATCCCCTTGCCGCCGCCGCCCGCCACCGCCTTGATCAGCACGGGCCAGCCGATCGCCTCGGCCTCGGCCTCGAGCCGCCCCGGGTCCTGGTCCTCGCCGAGATAGCCCGGAGTCACCGGCACCCCGGCCTTCGTCATCAGCGCCTTGGCGGCGTCCTTCAGCCCCATGGCGCGGATCGATTCGGGCCGCGGCCCTACCCAGACCAGGCCGGCCTCGATGACCGCTTCGGCGAAGTCGGCATTCTCGGACAGGAAGCCGTAACCCGGGTGGATCGCTTCCGCCCCGGTCGCCTTCGCGGCGGCGATGATCCTCTCGCCGACGAGATAGCTCTCGCGCGCCGGCGAAGGCCCGATATGCACCGCCTCGTCCGCCTCCCGGACGTGGAGGGCATTGCGGTCTGAGTCCGAATAGATCGCGATGCTACGCACCCCCATCCGCCTCGCGGTGCGGATGACCCGGCAGGCGATCTCGCCGCGGTTGGCGATGAGCAACGACTTCATCATACCAGCAGCCCGATCGCATTGCCGAAATTATGGAGGAGCACCGGCAGCGCCAGGCTTCCGGTGCGATAGCGGAGCCAGACCGCGATGAAGGAGGGTATGGCGGTAAGGGCCATGACCAGCGGATCGAACGCGAAGGCGCCGTCCGAATAGCCGAATGAATGGGTCAGGCCGAAAGCGAGGCAGGACAGTATCGCGCCCCAGCCCCAGTCCACGCCGAGGAACCGGACCCGCCCGCGAAAGGCCTGGTCGAACGCGAACAGCAAAATGCCTCGATAGAAAGGCTCCTCCTCCAGCCCCGGCATGGTCAGTTGGAAGGCGACCTCCTCGCCGCTCGGCGGGTCCGAAGGGAAAGCGAGCGCTATAGCCAGAAAGAATCCGCAGTAGAGCAAAGCCACTGGAATCGCCGAGCGCAGGCTGCCCGCCCGCTGCGCCAGAGTCAGCCCGACTCGCCGCCAGCCGAACACCGGCAGGCTCGCGATCGCAAGTGTGCCGGCCAGCGCCAGGGCCTTGCCGGTCCAGTTCCGCTCGCCGGCCACCCAGTCCGGCATCAGGCCGTAACCTCGCGACAGCAGCAGATTGTTGAAAACCACCAGAGCGACGGCAACCAGCAGCCAGCGCAAATCGAAGCTGCGGCGCCCGAGCAGTCCGAGCGCGAGCCCAGCGCCGAGCAGCAAGGCGGCTGCGGTCAGATCGCTGATCTGCGCGTCCGTCATCGCGCTCACATCCTGAAGATACCGAAGCGCGGACGCTCCGGGATGGGGGCGTTGAGGCAGGCGCTGAAGGCAAGGCCAAGAACGTCGCGGGTCTGGACCGGGTCGACGATGCCGTCGTCCCACATCCGCGCGGTCGCATAATAGGGATTGCCTTCGTCCTCGTAGCGCTGGCGGATCGGCGCCTTGAAGGCTTCGGCTTCCTCGGGCGACCAATGGTCCGCGTCCTTGTGGACGGTAGCCAGGACGCTCGCCGCCTGCTCGCCGCCCATCACGCTGATTCGGCTGTTGGGCCAGGTGAACAGGAATCGCGGCCCGTAGGCGCGCCCCGCCATGCCGTAATTGCCGGCGCCGAAGCTGCCGCCGATCAGAACGGTGACCTTGGGCACCTGCGCCGTCGCCACCGCGGTGACAAGCTTTGCGCCGTCCTTGGCGATCCCCCCCGCCTCATATTTGCCACCGACCATGAAGCCGGAGATGTTCTGAAGGAAGAGCAAGGGCGTGCGCCGCTGGCAGGCGAGCTCGATGAAATGGGCGCCCTTGAGCGCGCTCTCGCTGAACAGGATGCCTTCGTTGGCGAGGATCGCCACCGGCATGCCCCAGATGCGTGCGAAGCCGCACACGAGGGTCGTCCCGTAGAGCGGCTTGAACTCGTGGAACTCGGAAGCGTCGACGATCCGGCCGATCACCTCGCGTACCGGATAGGGCGTGCGCACGTCGTCGGGGATGATTCCGTAGAGCTCGCCGGGATCGAGCCTGGGGCCGATCGGCTCGGCGAGGGCGACGTCGACGGGCTTGACCCGGTTGAGGCGGGCGACGATGTCGCGGACCAGGCTCAGCGCATGCTCGTCATTCTCGGCCAGGTGGTCGACCACGCCCGAGCGGCGCGCATGAAGCTCGCCGCCGCCCAGATCCTCGGCCGAGATCACCTCGCCCGTCGCCGCCTTGACCAGCGGCGGCCCGGCGAGGAAGATCGTGCCCTGGTTGCGGACGATGACGCTCTCGTCCGACATGGCCGGCACATAGGCGCCGCCCGCCGTGCAGCTTCCCATCACGCAGGCGATCTGGGCGATGCCGAGGCTGCTCATCTGAGCCTGGTTGTAGAAGATCCGGCCGAAATGCTCGCGGTCGGGGAAGACCTCGGCCTGGAGCGGCAGGTTCGCGCCGCCGCTGTCGACGAGATAGACGCAGGGCAGCCGGTTCTGGAGCGCGATCTCCTGGGCGCGCAGATGCTTCTTCACCGTGACCGGGAAATAGGCGCCGCCCTTCACCGTCGGATCGTTGGCGACGATGATCGTCTCCAGCCCGGCCACCCGGCCGATGCCGGTGATCATCCCCGCGCCCGGGGCACCGTCATGGCCGTGGCCGTCCTTGTACATCCCGCCCGCGGCGAGCTGGCCGATCTCGAGGAAGGGCGAGCCCGGATCGAGCAGGCGGTCGACCCGCTCGCGCGGCAGGAGCTTGCCGCGCGCGACGTGGCGCTGGCGATGCTTTTCCGGACCTCCCAGAGCGGCCTCGGCGACCTTCGAGCGCAGCGTCTCGACCAGCGCGCGATTGTGGGCGGCGTAGCGGCGATAGCTCTCCGAGCCTTCATCGACGCTGGAAGTCAGGACGGTCATGCCGACGCCTCGGCCTTCTCTTTCTCCTCGAACTTCTCGACCGCCTCCGCGACGGCCTCCATCTTCCTGCGGTTCTTCGGGCTCAGCAGATATTGCCAGACGCCAAGCAGGTTGACTCCGAACAGGATGATGTTCTGCCACATCAGGCCGCCGGTATCGTCCATCTGCGCGAAAGCGATCCAGGCGACGTTCATCGTGCAGAAGAGGATGAAGCCGAAACCGGTGACCCGTCTGCCGAAATCCCCCGCGAGCATAATCGCGGCGAGAACGCCGCTGCCCGTCGCATACCATTCCAGGATGTCGGCGATGTTCATCCCGCCCCGATCAGCTCGCGCCCGATCAGCATCCGGCGGATCTCGTTGGTTCCGGCGCCGATATCGAGCAGCTTGGCATCGCGCATGTAGCGTTCGACCGGCCAGTCCTTGGTGTAGCCCGCGCCGCCGAGCGCCTGCACCGCCTCTCCGGCGACCCGCACCGCATTCTCGCTCGCGTAGAGGATAGCGCCCGCCGCGTCGAAACGGGTCGTCCGGCCGGCGTCGCACGCTTTCGCCACCTGGTAGACATAGGCGCGCGCGGAATTCAGAGCGACGTACATGTCGGCGATCTTGGCCTGCATCAGCTGGAACGTGCCGATCGGCTGGCCGAACTGCCGGCGCTCGCGGACATAGGGCAGGACGGTGTCGAGGCAGGCCTGCATGATGCCGAGCTGGATGCCCGCGAGGACGGTGCGCTCGTAATCGAGGCCGGACATCAGCACGCCGACGCCGCCATTGACCGGCCCCATCACATTCTCGTCCGGCACCTCGCAATCGTTGAAGACGAGCTCGCCGGTCGGCGAGCCGCGCATCCCCATCTTGTCCAGCTTCTGGCCGACGCTGAAGCCCGGCATGTCCTTCTCGATCAGGAAGGTGGTGATGCCTCGGCTGCCCTCGCCGGTCTTGGCGTAGACGACCAGGGTGTCCGCATGATGGGCGTTGGTGATCCAGAATTTGGTGCCGTTGAGGACATAGCCGCCCTGCACCTTCTCGGCCTTGAGCTTCATCGAGACCACGTCCGAGCCCGCCCCGGCTTCCGACATGGCGAGCGAGCCGACATGCTCGCCGCTGATCAGGCCGGGCAGATATTTCGCCTTCTGCTCGGGGCTGGCCCAGCGCCGGATCTGGTTGATGCACAGGTTGGAATGGGCGCCGTAGGACAGGCCGATCGAGGCCGATGCGCGCGCCACCTCCTCCTGGGCCACGACATGCTCGAGATAGCCGAGGCCGAGGCCGCCAAATTCCTCCTCGACGGTGATTCCGTGCAGCCCGAGCTCGCCCATCTGGGGCCACAATTCGCGCGGGAACCAGTCCTTTTCGTCGATCTCGGCGGCGAGCGGCGCGATCTTCTCGGCGGCGAAGCGGCGGGTGGTGTCGCGGATCGCGTCAGCCATCTCGCCGAGCGCGAAATCGAGCCCGAATTCGGCCATCCCTTCCTCCTGTCGAGCGCGGCCCTAGCAGAGGGGCGCGGATTTGAACAAGGCGGCGTCCTTCGATACGGGCCTTCCCCCGGATCAAGTCCGGGGTCAGTCCCTACTCAGGATGAGCGGAAGGCCTATATGGACGAAGCCCGCTCATCCTGAGTAGCCGCTGAGCGAAGTCGAAGCGGCGTATCGATGGACGTACCGAAGGACCGCACAGGAGCTCAGATGTCCGCCACCCCCGACCCGATCGTCATCCTTTCCTATGCCCGGACCCCGATGGGCAGCTTCCAGGGCAGCCTCGCCGGCGCCGCCGCCACCGAACTGGGCGCCGCCGCCGTCGCCGCGGCGGTCGAGCGCGCCGGCATTCCCGGCGAGCAGGTCGACAAGATCTTCATGGGCTGCGTCCTCCCCGCCGGCCTCGGCCAGGCCCCGGCGCGCCAGGCGGCCCTGGGCGCCGGCCTGCCCCGCTCGGTCGAGGCGACGACGGTCAACAAAGTCTGCGGCTCGGGCATGCAGGCGGCGATGTTCGCCCACGACATGCTCGCCGCCGGCTCGGCTGACCTGATCGTCGCCGGCGGCATGGAATCGATGTCGAACGCGCCCTATCTGATGAAGAAGCACCGCTCCGGCGCCCGCATCGGCCACGACACGGTCTACGACCATATGATGCTCGACGGGCTCGAGGACGCGTACGATGCCGGCCGCGCCATGGGCACCTTCGCCGAGGATGCGGCGCGCGAATATCAGTTCACCCGCCAGGCCCAGGACGAATATGCGATCGAGTCGCTGCGCCGCGCCAACGAGGCGATCCGCGGCGGCGCCTTCGAGCGGGAGACGACGCCGGTCACCGTCAGGGGCCGAAAGGGGGAGGAGGTCGTCACCGTCGACGAGCAGCCGGGCAAGGCCAATCCCGAGAAGATCCCCAGCCTCAAGCCGGCTTTCGCCAAGGACGGCACGATCACCGCCGCCAACGCCTCGTCCATCTCCGACGGCGCCGCCGCGCTCGTCCTCACCCGGATGAGCGTCGCCGAGCGGCTGGGGGTGAAGCCGGTCGCCCGAATCGCCGCCCACGCCGCCCACGCCCAGGCGCCGAACCTGTTCACCAGCGCCCCCGTCCCGGCCGTGCGCAAGGCGCTCGCGCGCGCCGGCTGGGAGGTCGGCGACGTCGACCTCTTCGAGGTCAACGAGGCCTTCGCCTGCGTCGCGATGATCGCGATGCGCGACCTCGGGCTCTCGCGCGAGCAGCTCAACGTCCATGGCGGCGCGACCGCTCTCGGCCACCCGATCGGAGCCAGCGGGGCGAGGCTGCTGGCGACCCTGCTCAGCGCCCTCGCGACGCACGGCCAGCGCCGCGGCCTCGCCACCTTGTGCATCGGCGGCGGCGAGGCGACCGCGATGGCGGTGGAGCTGATCGACTAGCCGCTCTCCACGGGAAAGGGCTCGCAGCCGCAGCTCGGCCGCCGCCAGCTTAGCAGACAGGCCCGGCGCAGGCGGCGAAGCGGCTTCGCGCAGAACAAGGCGCCGATCTGCCGGTCGATGAAGCCGTCCTGGGCGAGAATGAGGAGCGCCGCCGGAGTCATGCCGCCGACTCCGCCGGCGCCGCCGCCGCGTAGCTCACCACTTCGAACTCGATGCCGTCGGGATCGAAGAAATAGAAGCGTCGGCCCGGCTCGTAATCGCCGTGCCCGAAAGGCGCGAGGCCGGCCTCGACCACCTTGCGCTCCATCGCCTCGAGATCGTCGACCTCGATCGCGACGTGATTGAGCGGCATCCCCTTCGACCAGCCGAGCGGACGACCGCCAGAATCCGCCGCGGAGTAGAGAGCGAGATACTGGCGGTCGGTGCCGACATGCACGGTCCGGCCGCCGTTCATCGCCGGCCCGGCCCAGCGCACCTGCCAGCCGAACAGCCTTTCGATCAGGGCGGCGCTTCGGTCGGCGTCCGCGACGGTGATGTTCACATGTTCGAGGCAGGCCTTCACGTCCCGTTCCTTTCGCTTCGAGGTCGGGACGAGTCATGCAACCTCGACCTAGGTTGAGGTCAAGGAAAAAATGGCGGCGCCTCGGCGGCCG
>DATMVG010000032.1:0-5013 GCA_035563315.1 Allosphingosinicella sp.
TTGGTCCGGGGTGACGGGGGGTGGTCCGGGGCTGGCGGGCGTGGCCTGGTCCGGGGTGGCGGGGGGAAGGCGGCGGGCGATGGGAGGGGTTGCAGACCCGTGCTCGTCATGCCGGACTTGATCCGGCATCCACCTTCTTCGCCGGTCAGCCGAGCGCCCGGCGGCGCAGGTCGGCGAGGCAGCGGGCGGCGGTCCGGCCGTCCCAATATTCGGGGCGGAGCGGCGCCGGGCGGCGGCCGTTCAGGGCCTGATCGAGAAGGGCGCCGACGGTCTCGGCGGTGGCCAGGCGGTTGGTGCCCTGGCTGACCGTGATCGGCCGCTCGGTCGACTCGCGCAGGGTGAAGCAGGGGATTCCGAGATAGGTCGTCTCCTCCTGGATCCCGCCCGAATCGGTGACGACGGCGCGCGCCCCGGCGACCAGGCTCATGAAGCGCACATAGGGCATCGGCTCGACCAGCCGGACTCCGGCCGCGGCGAGGTGCGAATCGAGGCCGGCCTCGCGCAGCCTCGCCGAGGTGCGCGGGTGGACCGGGAAGAGGACGGGGAGCCGGGCCTGGAGGCCGGCGAGGCAGTCGGCGAGGGCCGCGAGCCGGGCCGGCTCGTCGACATTGGCCGGGCGGTGGAGGGTGACGACGCAATAGCCGCGGCCGTTGAAGCCGTGCCGCTCCGGCTCGCCCGCGGCGACGATAGCCGGCCGCGACATCTCGAAGCTGTCGAGCATGATGTTGCCGACCCGCGTGATCCGCTCGGCCGGAACCCCCTCGGCGAGAAGGTTCGAATCGGCGTCGGGCGAGGGCGTCCACAGGATGTCGGCGACCGCGTCGGTGGCGATCCGGTTGATCTCCTCGGGCATCGTCCGGTCGCGCGAGCGAAGCCCGGCCTCGAGGTGGACGGTCGGTATGCCGAGCTTCACCCCGGTGAGCGCGCAGGCGAGGGTCGAGTTGACGTCGCCGACCACGACCAGCCAGTCGGGGCGGTGGGCCCTCGCGACCTCGCCATAGGCGATCATCACCCGACCGGTCTGCTCGGCGTGGGAGCCCGAGCCGATGCCGAGATGGAAATCGGGCTCGGGCAGGCGCAGGTCGGCGAGGATGTCGGCCGACATGTTGGAATCGTAATGCTGGCCGGTATGGACCAGCACCGGAGCGAAATCGCCGGCTTCGGCGAGCGCGTGCCAGAGCGGCGCCACCTTCATGAAATTGGGCCGCGCCGCGGCGACCAGATGGACGTTCTGCCTGGGCAAGCTCGGCTCCGCTGCTGGGACGGGCCGTCCCTAGCGCGGCGCTGGTTAAGGCCCCCTCAACGGCGGGCGCCCGCGGGGGCCGCCCGCCATTCCGGCACGCGCCCCCGTCGGTCCGGCGCACGCTTTTCCTCATTCCAGCCTAGGCCGCAATGGCAGCATTTATTCTTCCGCGCCGGGACGAATACTTTTCGGTGCCGTGCGATATTTATAAAATTAGTGTTTGCAATTCATGCTCGTTAGGCGCCTGCTCTCGCCCGGGAACGACTCGGGGGAGGAAAGATGGGGCGGCTGGAGAAGGGCCTGCTCGCCGTCGCCATGATCGGCATCGCCGCGGCGGCGGTGGCGGCCGAGACGATCACCTACAGCTACGACTCGCGCGGCCGGCTGATCAAGGTCGTCCGAACCGGCAGCGTCAACCACAACGTCGCCGCCGCTTACGCCTATGACAAGGCGGACAACCGCTCGAACAAGACGGTGACGGGCGCGCCCAAGTGACGGCCCCGGCCGGCCCGGGACCGAGCGTCCGGCGGGCCGCGGCCTGGGCGGCCCTGCTTCCGGCGGCTCTCGTCCTCGCCGGGCCGGCGGCGGCCCAGAACGTCTCCGACATCCCGCCCCCGCTTCGCCACCAGGTCGACGAGAACGGGGTCGACGTCGCCCGCGGCGAGCACCTTCTCAACGTCGCCGACCTCGGCATCGGCCCGCCCGGCCAGAGCGGCCTCGCTTATGTCCGCCAGCTCAGGCGCACCGGCGGCGGCCATCCCTACGACCTGGGCCTGTTCCTCGCCGCCGGCCGCTGGACCGCCTCGGTCGGCCTCGCCGCCTACGCCTTCACCAAATCGGGGACCCTGTTCGCGTCGAGCGACGGCAGCGGGGCGACCCTGGTCCAGAACGGCGCCGCCTACAGCCTGACCACGCCCGACGGCGCGGTCGTCGTCTACGACTTCGTCCAGGAGGCCAGCGACGACGTCAACCGGGTCGCCCGGGCGACCAGCATCACCTATCCGACCGGCGAGCAGACCTTCCTCGCCTGGGTGACCGCTCAATGGTGCAGCACCGGCGAGACCGACTGCGCCGGCGGCGAATGGGTGACCGCGGTCCGACTGCAGTCGGTGCGAAGCTCGCTTCGCTACCAGCTCCACTTCACCTATGCCCGCGGAAGCGCGTTCAACCCCGCCCACGGCGCCGACTGGCGAAGGCTGGTCCGGATCACCGCGATCAACACGCTCGTCGACCATTGCGACCCGTTCGCCGGCTCGTGCACGGTCACCCAGGCCTGGCCCACCGCCACCTATTCCGGCTCCACCGTCACCGATCCGGAGGGGCGGACCAGCAGCTATGCCTCGGACTCGACCTCGTTCCGGATCCGGCGCCCGGGAAGCGCGAGCGACGACGTCCGCTACAATTACGGCGCCGACGGGCGAATCGCCTCGGTGGTCCGCGACGGCCTGACCTGGACCTATGCCTATTCCGTGAGCGGCAATGCCGCGACGATGGTCGTCACCGATCCCGGCGGCCATTCCCGGACCATCGTCTCCGACCTCGCCGTCGGCCTTCCGACCTCGGTCACCGACGCGATGAACCGGACCACTTCCTACGCCTACGATCCCGCCGGGCGGCTGATCCGGGCGACCGCGCCCGAAGGCAATCAGGTCGAATATGACTATGACCAGCGCGGCAATATCGTCCTCGCCGAGGCGGTCGCCAGGCCCGGATCGGGCACTCCCGCGGTCACCGCCAGAGCGTCCTACCCTGCCGCCTGCGCCAATCCGCGCACCTGCAACCGGCCGACGAGCACCACCGACGCCAACGGCCACGTCACCGACTACAGCTACGATCCGACCCATGGCGGAATCGTCACCATCACCGCTCCGGCGCCGGCGGCCGGACCGGTCCGCCCGCAAACCCGTTACGCTTATGCCAGCCTCGCCACCCCGGCCGGGGCCAACGTCCACCGGCTGACCCGGATCTCGGCCTGCGCGACCCTGGCGAGCTGCGACGGCGGCGCCGACGAGGTCGAGACGGTCATCGCCTACAATCACGGCAACCTGCTGGTCAGCGACGTCACCCGCCGCGACGGCGCCGGGACGCTCGTCGCCGTCGACCGCTTCGGCTACGATTCGGTCGGCAACCGCCTCACCGTCGACGGCCCGCTCGCCGGCACGGCCGACACCGTCCGCACCCGCTACAACCTCGCCGGCGAGGTGACCGGAACCGTCTCGCCCGACCCGGACGGCGCCGGGGCGCTCGAGCCGAGGGCCCAGCGCATCACCCGCTCGCCGGCGACCGGCCTCGTCACCCGGGTCGAGACCGGCACCGTCGCCGGCCAGTCGGAGACCGACTGGGCGGGCTTCGCGCCGCTCGAGCGGGTCGACATCGCCTACGATTCCCACGGCCGGCCGGTCCAGCGGAGCCTGGCCGGGTCCGACGGGGCGGTCCAGGCGCTGACCCGCACCGGCTACGATATGGAAGGCCGGCTCTGGTGCGTCGCCGTCCGGATGAACCCGGCCCGCTTCGCCGCTCCGCTCGCCGACGCCTGCGCGCCCGACACGGCCGGCGGCTTCGGCCCCGACCGGATCACGAGGACCGGCTACGACGCCCTCCACCGCCCGGTCCGGGTCGAGGCCGGAATCGGCACCGCCGACGCCGCGAGCGAGGTCGAGACCGCCTATACCGCCAACGGCCGCATCCTCCACGCCACCGACGGCCAGGGCAACCGCACCACCTACGAATATGACGGCCACGACCGGCTGGTTCGAACCCGCTTCCCGGTGACGGCGGTGGGCGCCGGCGCGAGCTCGGCGAGCGACGACGAGCTCCTGACCCTCGACGATGCCGGCAACGTCCTGGCCCGGACCCTGAGGGACGGGACCAGCATCGCCTTCAGCTACGACGCGCTCGGCCGGCTTTCCACCAAGGACCCGCCCGGCGCCGGCGAGCCGACCGTGACCTACGGCTACGACAATCTCGGCCGGATGATCTCGGCCTCAAGCTCGGCCCAGGCGCTCGCCTTCGCCTATGACGCGCTCGGCCGCAACGTCTCCCAGTCGGGGCCGCTCGGAGCGACCGAGTTCCTCTACGACCTCGCCGGCCGGCGCACCCGGCTCGATTATCCGGGCGTCGGGCTGGCCGTCCATTACGACTATCTCGCCACCGGCGAGGTGACCCGGATCCGCGAGAACGGCGCCACCTCAGGGATCGGAGTCCTCGCGACCTTCGGCTACGACCAGCTCGGCCGCCGCTCCAGCCTCACCCGGGGCAACGGAACGGTCACCGCCTATGGCTACGACTCCGTCTCGAGGCTCGCCTCCCTGGTCCAGGCGCTGCCCGGCACCGGCCACGACCTGACCCTCGCCTTCACCTACAACCCGGCCGGCCAGATCGCGGCGCAGACCCGCTCCAACGATTTGTTCAGCTACACCGCCCACGCCAACCGGAACGTCGCCGAGAGCCGCGACGGGCTCAACCGGCTGACCGCGATCGGCGGCGCCGCCCTCGGCTACGACGTTCGCCACAACATCGCCCTGGTCCCCGCCGCCGCCTCGGGGACTGGGAGCGCCGCCACCTACCTCTACAACAGCGAGAATCTGCTGGTGGGCGGCGGCGGCATCGCGCTCGCCTACGATCCGCTCATGCGCCTCTATCAGGTCGGGGCCACGCGCTGGGCCTATGACGGCACCACGCTCATCGCCGAATATGGCAGCACGGGGACCCTGCTTCGCCGCTTCGTCCACGGGCCCGGAATCGACGAGCCCCTGGTCTGGTACGAGGGG
>DATMVG010000033.1:0-2160 GCA_035563315.1 Allosphingosinicella sp.
CGGGCCTGGGCGAGCGCCGCAAGCTCGGCGCCATCGAGCGTGCTCTGGACGGCCAGCGAGCGGAGGTCGATCGTCCGGGTCTCTTCAGGCCGGTCGACGTCGGCACGCGCCAGGCCGGCGAAGCGCGGCCCCTCCGGCGTGATGCCGAGCAGGATGAGGCTCTCCGGCTCCAGGCCGGCAAGTTCGGCCGCCGCCGGGGTGAACACCGCGCGCAGCCGCTCGCCTTCTGCGCGCAGCAGCGGGTGCTCGTCTACGAATACGTAGATGCCGGCGTCCTTGGCCGCCAGCGCGCTAGCCAGGCTCGCCTCGTTGCGTGCCTCGCTCCAGCGCTCGATGCGGTTGCCGGAAAACCCGTTCTCATGGCTCGCCTCGCGGAACGGGCGATCGTCGAAGAAGGAAGGCATCGGACCTGGTAAGGCTTCGAAGCGGCGGGGCAGGGGACCGGACCCGATCGCGGCGGCTTTTGCAAGGTGCGGAAAGTCGCGGCTCGGCGGCGTTTGTGGCGCTATCCGGAGGGACGCTTCGATTGCTCGTTACAGCCGATCGGCGCCGTGCTATTTTGCACGCTTAAACGGCGCCTGAAAGCAGAACGTACCTGACCTCGGGGAAGGGAGGCTGCGATGGTTGAGCCGACCACTTCACGCCCGGAAGTCGAAGCTGACGATTTCGTAGGCCTCATCGACAATCCATTCCTGCCGCTCCTGCCCGGATCCGTCTGGGTCTACCAGGGCGAGGACACCTTCGACATCGTCAGGGTCACCGACGACACCAAGCAGATCCTCGGCGTGGGCACGACGGTCGTATTCGACGTCGCTTACAGCGAAGGCGAAATCGTCGAGGTCACGTTCGACTGGTTCGCCCAGGACGAAGACGGCAACGTCTGGTATTTCGGCGAGGATACGAAGGAGCTCGAAAACGGAAGGGTCGTCAGCATCGAAGGGTCCTGGCAGGCCGGCGTGGACGGCGCCGAACCCGGCATCGTCATGCAGGCGAGTCCCCGAGTCGGCGACACCTACGCGCAGGAGAATGCGCCCGGCATCGCTGAAGATGCGGCAACGATCCGCAGCGTGCGCGCCGTCGAGGAGGTCCCGTTCGGCAGTTTCGATGGCGTTCTGGAGACGCACGAATTCACGCCGCTCGACCCGAGCTCGCTGGAGACGAAATACTACGCAAGCGGCGTCGGCCATATCCTCACAGTCGATGAGCCGACCGGCGAGCGGGAGGAGCTTGTCTGGTTCAAGGCGGGCGAGGACCCGGGGGGCGGGGGCGGGAAGCCCGGTGACGACGACGAGGGCGAAGACGGCGATCGCGACGACGAAGACGATGAAGGCGATGCGGACGGCTCGGGCTCCGATGCCGCCTCGCCCGCCTCGGATGCGGCCGGCAAGCACTATGTTGAAGCCGACGATCGGCCGGACGCGCCCGTGTTCCACGTCTGGACCGACCCGTTCGACCTGGGCTGATTGCTCCGCCTCGCTGCGGGCCTGACCGGTGGCTCGCCGTCAGCTCAGCCGCCCCGCCAGCGCGGCGGCCAGCGCCTCCGCCTCGCCCGGCGCGTAGGCCTTCGGCGGCACCACTCCCCAGACCGGCCGCGGCTAGGCCGGATCGCCCGTCCGGCGGGCGATGACGTGCACATGCAGTTGCCGCACCATGTTGCCGAGTGCGGCCACGTTGAGCTTATCGCAGGGTGCCGTTTCCCGCAGCGCCTCGCTCGCAAGCGCGATCTCCGCCATCAGCTGGGTCCGCTCGGCGGCGGAGAGGTCGACGATCTCGGCGAGGCCTGGGCGGCGCGGGACTAAGAGCAGCCACGGATAATTGGCGTCGCGCATCAGCCGCACGGCCGAAAGCGGCAACGCGGCGACCACTAAGCTGTCCTCCGCCAGCCGCGGATCGAGCAAGAAGTCCGGCACCAGAAGGCTCCTCGGCGCGGTTGACTGTCCGGTGGCTGCGGCTAAGGTCCGCGCCGCATCCCGACCGGAGAGCAGATGAGCGACATCGCCCAGCTTCAGACGATTGTCGAGGGCGCGTTCGACAAGCGCGAGACGATCGGGCCGGCGACGTCCGGCGAGGTGCGCGAGGCGGTGGACGCCGCCCTCGATCTCCTCGATGCCGGGAGCGTCCGCGTCGCCGAGCGCGGCGACGACGGCGCCTGGCGCGTCA
>DATMVG010000034.1:0-5381 GCA_035563315.1 Allosphingosinicella sp.
CCGGCGGCGGCGGCTCGTGCCTTCAGGCTTCCCTTCGGCCAGAGGAGGATGAAGCAGCCCGCGGCCATGAAGCCGATGCCGGCGCCGAGCTGGTGGGTTGCGAACATGAAGGCCGCGAGCGGCACGACAAGAAGGGCGCGAACCGGGCGCTCGAGGGTCCGGATGATCAGCGCCCAGAGCAGCAGCGACAGGCCGATGAGCAGCGATGCCGGATAGGCGATGCCCTCGATGTAGGTCTGGACCGAATGGTAGCCGGTATGGCTGATCGGCAGGGACCAGCCGAGCACCATCGCGGCGAGAAGCGCCAGCGGGCCCCAGGCGTTCCGGTAGAAGGATCGCGCGAACGCCCAGATTCCGGCGAGGAGGACTCCGCCGCTGGCGAAGCCGGCGAAGGCGATGGCCTGCCATTCGTTCCAGCCGAACGCCCGCGCCACGAAGGCGACGGCCACCCAATAAGGATGGAAGTGCCGCGACCCTTCGCCGGTGGGGACGAAGGGATTGGACGGGTCGAAGGGATCGGCGATCAGCGCCCGCAAGGCGGCGAGGTGCTGCCACAGGTCGCGCGACGTCTGGTCGAGGAAGTGCCCGCCGGCGAAGTTCAGCGCCGCCAGGCCGTAGACGATCAGGCCGGCGATCCAGAAATAGAGGCCTGGGCGCAGCCGCGACGCCGAGGCGCCGTCGGCCGGTGCCGGATCCCGAGCCCCCGTCCGCGCCGGGCTGAAGTCGGCCAGGTCCGCCGCCATATCCACGGCGCGAATGCTTTCGCCGAGGCCGTGCATGGACGCCTAGGAGAGCCGGGCGATGAAATGGAGCCGGCGGTCGAACAGCCAGCTGAACGGCGCCGGATAGAGGCCGACTCGGTCGACCATCCGCTCGACGCGCAGGCTGAGATCGGACCAGATGCCGCGCCATTCGGGATCGGACAGGTAATTATAGGGCAAGGCGACGCCGTGCGAAGCGTTGCCGAACCAGTCCATGAAGCGCAGCGTCGCCTCGGCGAATGCGCCTTCGCGGAAATGGTCCTTGATCACGATGCCCGCCTTGCTGACGCGCTTGGCCTCGGCCATCAGCCGCGCCGGCGCCTCGGTATGATGAAGGACGTCGACGAACAGCGCGACGTCGAAATGATCGTCGGGCCAGGGGATGGTGTCGCCGTCGAACTGGGTCACCGCGATGTCGGTCGAGGGGCGGACCAGCACGTCGATTCCTTCGATGCTGATATCGGGCCGGATCTTCATGATCGCCTTGGCCAGAGTCCCGCTGCCGCAGCCGATGTCGAGGACCCGGGCGTCCTTCGGGATGAAGTCGGCGAGACTCCGCGCCAGCACTTCGATGCGGCGGCCGAACACGGCCTTGTCGTGCGCCTTGCTGTGGATCTGGCTGAAGAAGCCCATGGCCGATCTACCTTTCGGAATTGCGAGCGGGGTGGGAAAGCAGCTCGAGCAGGAAAGCGGTGAGCAGCGTCTGAAGGCCGATCCCGGCGAGCAGCACCGACGGGATCGAGATCCGCATCAGGGCGTCGGGATCCATGTCGCTGAAGCCGGCCCCGGCCCAGGAGGAGAAAGCGACCGCCGAGCCGGCGGCTCCGAGCAGCATCATGCCGCCGCCGGCGAGGCAGCCCTTGTCGATGCTGAGCAGGCCGCGGACCCGGCGCAGCCAGCCGCTTTCCGCCCAATATCTCTCGCGGGCGCCGAACAGGCTGGCGAGCAGGCCGAAGCTCATCAGCTGCACCGCGATGAGGATGGCCGCGCCGCTGAAAAGCAGCGAGTGGACGCCGAAACGGACGCTTCCGATCGTCCGGTCGCCGGGGAGCAGCCCGAGGAAGCCGACCAGGCCGGCGGCGAGCAAGGCCAGGCCCGGATAGAGGAACAGCCAGCGCGGCGAGAAGAGCAGCAGGAATTTGAGGTGGCGCCAGCCGTCGCGCCAGCTGCGCAGATGCGGCGGACGCGAACGCCCGTCCTTGCTCAGGGTCGCCGGCACCTCGGCCATGGTCAGAGCGGCGAGCTGGGCCTTGACGATCATCTCCGAGGCATATTCCATGCCGCTCGACGAAAGCCCGAGAGAGCGGATGGAATCGCGGCGGAAGGCCCTGAGGCCGCAGTGGAAATCGCCGATCGGGGCGGCGAAGAAGACGCGTCCGGCGAGCGACAGCACCGGGTTGCCGAGATAGCGGTGGAGCGGCGGCATGGCGCCCTTGCCGATGCCGCCGAGGAAGCGGTTGCCGACGACCAGGTCGATCCCCTCGCGAAGGCGTTCGAGGAACGGCATCAGGCCCATGAAATCGTAGCTGCAATCGGCGTCGCCCATCGCGACATATTTGCCGCGCGCGGCCTCGATTCCGCCGCGCAGGGCGGCCCCGTAGCCGCGCTCGGCGATCGGAACGACCCGCGCTCCGCCGCCGATGGCGATCGCGGTCGAGCCGTCGGTGGAGCCGTTGTCGGCGACGACGACCTCGCCGGCGACGCCATAGGCATGGAGGAAGCGCTGGGCGCGGTCGATCACCTGGGCCAGCGTCTCGGCCTCGTTGAGGCAGGGAATGACGATGGTCAGCTCGAGCTCGTCGGCCCTGCCCTGGGGCGCGAAGCCTTTCGGCCCGGCTTTTCCTCGCACCCCTTCGGTTCGCAGCATTTCGCCCCTCCGTCAGACCGTTGGACGGCTTGCTCCGAGCCCGCCGTCGAGCGACAGGGATGGCAGGCTGTGGTTAATTCTTTGTTGACGCGGCGGCGAGCCGCCCGCCGGCGAGAGCGGCACCGGCCAGGCGCCGGGGGGCGTCATGGTAAATGTTCGTCAACCATTGCCGGCCTAGGTCTCGAGCCGGCGCTCCAACGAGGGAAACCATGTCCGCCGAGATGACCAGCCCCTTGCGCGGCCCCGCCGAACCGCTCGGCGTCGGGCCGCGGCGCGCCGTCGGCGGCTGGGAGGCGTTCTGGATTCTGGCCGCGATCGTCGCCGCGGCCATCTTCCTTCGCGACCTGCTCGGCACCGGCGCCGGCCTGTCGATCGCCGGCGAGGCCTTGTGGGGCCGCGACTTCGTCAACGTCTACTCGTCCGGGGCCCTGGTCCTCCAGGGCCGGCTCGAGCTCCTGTACGACGTGGAGGCCTACCGCGCCTTCCAGCTCGAGCTTCTCGACGGGCGGCTTCAAAATCACAATTATTCCTATCCGCCGGTCACCCTGCTCTACACCTGGCTGTTCGCGCTGCTGCCTTATCCGGCGGCGTGGATCGCCTGGCTGGCGGGGACCGGGGCCCTGTTCGCGCTGGCGGCGCGCCCCTATCTGCGCTCGGCCGGGCTGCCGGCCTGGGCGGCGCTCCTCGCCCCGGCCTCGCTGATCAACCTGTGGGCGGGCCATTACGGCTTCCTGATCGGCGCTCTTTGGCTGTCCGCCTGGCGGCTGCTGCCGAGGCGGCCGGGGACGGCCGGCATTCTGATCGGACTGATGGTGGTCAAGCCCCACCTCGCCGTGCTCGCCCCGATCGTCCTGCTGTGGCGGCGCGAATGGCGGGCCTTCGCCGCCGCCGCGGCGACGTCGGTCGCCCTGGCGGCGGTCTCGGCGGCCCTGTTCGGCCCCCATTTGTGGGCGACCTATCTGACCGAGACGGCCCTGCTCCAGGCGGCGATGGTCGATGACGTCGGCGCCTTCTTCCTGACCATGATGCCGACCCCGACGCCAGCGCTCGTCCTCCTCGGCCTGCCGACCTGGGCGGCGGCGACCCTCCAGGCCGTGGTCGCCCTCGCCGCGATCGTCACTCTGCTGAGGTACTTGCCGAGCGACAGCGGCCAGGCGGGGCTGGCGACCGCGACCGCGACCTTCCTCGTCCTGCCTTACGCTTTCGCCTACGACATGACCGTCGCGGGCCTCGCCGGCCTGATCCTGTTCCGGGCTGCGCTGGCTGACGGTCCGCGCCTGTTCGCGCTGGCCGCGGGAACCGCCGCCTTCACGCCGATGGCCGTCATCTATCTGAACGCCGCTTCGCTTCCGCTCGGCCCGCTGCTGATCGCCTTTCAGCTGCTCGCGATGCTCGGGCTCCTGCGGGTGGGACGGGCGGCGGCCCGGACGGGCGCTATTCCGCCGCCCGGCTGAGATGCCATTGCGGCGGCTGCTCGAGTTCGCGCAGCCGCGCTTCCTCCTCGAACATGAACTCCCGGGTCATCGGGATGGCGTCGCGGCGCTTGATATATTGCAGCTGCCAGTTGAGCATCCCGCCATAGCGGAACGCCGCTTCGGCGCCGGCCAGGTAGAATTGCCACATGCGGAAGAAGCGCTCGTCGTAAAGCTCGATGATCTCCTCGCGGGCGGCGTTGGTGCGGTTCGACCATTCGTGGAGCGTGTGGGCATAATGGTAGCGCAGCCCTTCGACGTCGGCGACGATCAGGCGGTTGCGCTCGGCTTCGGAGACGAGCTCGGATAGCGACGGGATATAGCCGCCCGGAAAGATATATTTGCGGGTCCAGGCGTCGGTGGTCCCCATCGGCGCGCCCATCCGGCCGCAACAGTGCGAAACCATCACTCCGTCGTCCTTCAGCAGCCGGTGCATGTGCTTGTAGAAGGCGGGATAGTGCGGCGTTCCGAGATGCTCGATGAGGCCGATATTGGTGATTCGGTCGAACTGGCCTTCGACGTCGCGATAATCCTTCAGCTCGAATTTCACCCGGTCGGCGACGCCTTCCGCCGCGGCGCGCTCGTTCGAGAAGGCGATCTGGTCGGGCGCCAGCGCCACCCCGAGCACGTCGACGTCGTAATGGCGGTTCAGATACAGAGCGAGGCCGCCCCAGCCGCAGCCGATGTCGAGCACCTTCATTCCGGGCTTGAGGTACAGCTTGGCGGCGATGTGCGCCTTCTTGTCGAGCTGCGCCTGCTCGATGCTGTTGCCGGGATCGGTGAAGTAGCCGCAGCTGTATTGCATGTCCGGATCGAGGAACAGGCGGTAGAGGTCGTTGCCGATGTCGTAGTGGTGCTGGACGTTCTTCAGCGCCCGCGCCTTGTAGTTCATCATGTCGAGCTTGTGGCGCAGCTTGCCGGTCTTCTTCTGGAAGCCCGGGCGGGTGCGCTCCTCCCACCGCCGGTTGCGGCGGATGATGAGGATCAGGTCGATGATCTCGCCCTGCTCGAAGCGCAGGCGGTCGTCCATCCATGCCTCCGCAGTGCCGAGCGCCGGGTCGCGGGCGATCTGCAGCGGCACCGTACGGTCCATCAGCCGCACGGTGACCGGCTTGAGCTCCGGGTCGGGCGCGCCGAAGCGGTGGGTCCGCCCGGCGTGGTCGATCACCGTGAGCTCGCCGCGCTTGATCAGCTCGGGCAGTAACTTGTCGAGAAGCCGCATTCACATCCCTCCATTGCAGGGCCGCGAATGTCCTCGTGCCTTCCGGCAAGCGCCCCCCT
>DATMVG010000035.1:0-6050 GCA_035563315.1 Allosphingosinicella sp.
AACGAATGCGGGCAGACCTTCTACGGCACCAGCTTCATCTGCGACGAGCGCGGCGACATCCTCGCCGAGCTCGGCCGCGACGACCCCGGCGTGATCACCGCCACGCTCGACCTCGACCGGGTGAAGCGCCACCGCGCCGCCTTCGGCTTCTTCCGCGACCGCCGCCCCGACCTTTACGGCCGGCTGACCCAGGACGTCTGAGGAGGGCGCGGCTCTCCTCAGGCGGCCGGCGAGGGGCCGCGCACGGCGAGGGCGCGAGCGAACACCGCCTCGAACATCTCCCGAGTGAGGCGCCCCGTATTCTGGTTGTAGCGCGAGCAATGGTAGCTATCGATCAGGATCCGCCCGTCGGGCAGCCGGTGCTCGGCGAGGTGGCCGAAGCGGCAGGCGGCGAGCCGGCCGCCGGCGGCGCGCACCGCCGCGCCATGGGCGATCTGGCCGAGCGCGATCAATATCCGGGCCCCGGGAAGCGCCGCCAGCGCGGGCCGGAAGAAGGCTCGGCTGCAGGTGGCGATCTCCTCCGGCAAGGGCTTGTTCTGCGGCGGCACGCACTTGACCGAATTGACGATGGCGACGCCCTTCAGCCGAAGCCCGTCGTCCGGCCGCTCGCGATAGTCGCCCTCGGCGAGTCCGAAGGCGAGCAGGGTCTCGTAGAGCAGGATTCCGGCATGGTCGCCGGTGAACGGACGGCCGGTCCGGTTCGCCCCCTGCTTGCCGGGCGCGAGGCCGCACAGCACCAGCCACGCCTCGGGATCGCCGAAATGCGGAACCGGCGCGTTCCACCAGCCGGGATGCTCCTCGCGCAACGCCTCGCGGAAGCCGACGAGTCGCGGGCAGAGCGGGCAGTCGCGCGGCGCTTCGACCTGCGGAACCGGGCTTACGGGCAGCATGGGAAGCGTCTAGGCGGGCGGCGATGGCCCTTCAACGAAGTTCGCGACAGGCTCGGACGAGCTACGCGGTCGCGCTCGGATCGAACCGCCGCCACGGCCGCCACGGCGCCCCGGCCGGGGTGGTTCGGGCCGCGATCGGGGCGCTCGCCCGGCTGGGCGAGGTGGAGCGGGTCTCGAGGATCCGGACGACGCCGGCGCTCGGGCCGGCCGGGCGCGGCTTCGCCAATGCCCTGGTCCTGCTTCGCTCGGCGCTGGCCCCGGATTCGCTGCTCGACTCGCTGAAGGCGATCGAGCGGGAGTTCGGCCGCCGCCGCGGCCGGCGCTGGGGCCCGCGCGTGCTCGATCTCGACATCATCCTGTGGTCGCAGGGACCGTGGGGCGGGCCGGGGCCGCTGCTCCCTCACCCGGAGTTCCGCAAGCGCCGCTTCGTGCTCGAACCGCTCGCCGAGATCGCCCCGGACTGGCGCGACCCGGTCAGCGGGGCGACGGCCCGCCAGCTGCTCTATCGGCTGGGCAAGCGCTCCGGTTGACCCCGCCGGCCGCCGATCCTAGGTGGGACCGCCGTTAGGGCCCATAGCTCAGTCGGTAGAGCAACTGACTTTTAATCAGTAGGTCGCAGGTTCGAATCCTGCTGGGCTCACCAGCGGTCCCCGGGACAGATCCCAAGGATCGGCCCCGAGAGATCCGCCGCGGTCAGATCACCGAGAAGTCGTTGACCGTCAGCGTCGTGACGCCCTGCAGGGTGGCGATCAGCACCGGGGTCTCGGCGAGGCCGTTGCCGTCGCCGTCATACCAGAGCCGCGAGGTCGCGGTGTCGAAGTGCAGATTCGGCGCCGCCGTCGTCCCGGACTGGATGCCGGTGCCGACGGTCAGGGTCACGTTGGTGCCGAAGAAGTCGTCGTCGATCTCGAGCTTGTCGGTGCCGCGGACGAAGTCGGTGATGACGTCCGCCGGCCAGAAGCTGATTCCGTCATTGTCGCCGGCCTGGAGCAGGAACTTGTCGGCGCCGGCGCCGCCGGTCATCACGTCGGAGCCGCTGCCGCCGATCAGCCGGTCGTTGCCGTCCATCCCCTTGAGAACGTCGTCGCTGGCGCTGCCGTCGAGCACATTGGCCGAGGCGTTGCCGACGATGACGTCGTCATAGATGGTCCCGACGACGTTCTCGATCGAGGTGAAACGATCGTTCTTGGCGACGCCGTCATTGTTGGTCTGGGTGGTGAGGTCGAGATAGACCGAGTCCCAGCTCTCGAAGAAATCGACGGTGTCGGTCTCAGTCCCGCCATTGACGGTGTCGGCGGCGAACAGGTCGCCCTCCATGTAGAAATAATCGAGGCCGGCCTCGCCGTTGAGCTTGTCAGCGCCCTCGCCGTCGAAAATCGTGTCGTTGTCGGCGCCGCCGTTCAAAGTGTCGTTGCCGGTGCCGGTATCGTGGAGCGTGTCGTTGCCGATGCCGCCGTTCAGGGTGTCGGTGCCGTCGTCGCCGTCGAGCAGGTCGTTGCCCGAGCCGCCGGTCAGGGTGTCGTTGCCGACGCCGCCATAGAGGGTGTCGTTGAGGGCGCCGCCGGTGACGATGTCGGCGCCCCTGCCGCCGGCGAATTCGAGCTGCTCGAAGCCGTCGATCGTGGTCCCGTTGGCAAGCGTCTTGAGCAATGTCGTCAGGGTGTAGTTGACCGCGATCGCGCTGCTGTCGAAGGACAGCCGGATGATGTCGGTCCCGGCGCCGCCCTTGGCGGTGTCGCCTACCCCGATCAGCACCTCGTCATTGCCGTCGCCGGCGTCGACCACGTCCTTCTCGACGCCCGTGTCGCCGGACTTCACCGAATAATAATAGAATTGCGAGGTGATGTCGTCGTCGCCGGCGCCGCCGTTCAGGGTGTCGGCGCCGATGCCGCCCGACAGCTGGTCATGGCCGTTGCCGCCGATGACCGAATCATTGCCTTCGTCGCCGTTGACCGAATCGTTGCCGCTGCCGCCGTCGAGCTTGTCGTTGCCGCCGCCGCCGTAGAGCGAGTCGCGGCCGTTTTCCCCGTACAGGGTGTCGGCATTGGCCTGGCCGTAATCGTCGCCGTACATGTAGTCGTTGCCGCTGCCGCCATAGAGCGTGTCGGCGCCGTTCTGGCCATAAAGCTCGTCCTGGCCCGAATTGCCCTTGAGAGTGTCGAGGCCGGCGCCGCCCTTGAGAATGTCGTCGTGCAGCCAGCCGGTGAGGCTGTCGTTGAAGTTGCTTCCGACGAGCGAATAGCGCTCGACCCCGGTGACGGTGAAGCCGGCGACCGAATAGGTGCTGACCGCGTCCAGCGCGACGAAGGTGATGGCCGCGGTGCGTCCGGTGAAGTCGGCGATAAGCTGGTCGATGCCGGTTCCGCCGACGACGATGTCGCCGGTCATCTCGTTGGTCTTGCCGACGACCAGACGGTCGTCGCCCGAGCCGCCTTCGAGCCGGTCCTTGCCGACATTGCCTTCGATATAGTCGTTGCCGCTGTCACCGTAGAGAAAGTCGTCGCCGGCGTCGCCGTAGATATAATCGTCGTTGAAGCCGCCGCGGATGGTGTCGCTGCCGCCCTGGGCCGGGCTGGGCTCGTAGGAATCGGTCCGATCGCCGTAGAGATAGTCGGCGCCGTAGCCGCCATTGATGATGTCGTTGCCTTGAAGCCCGAAGATGTAATCGTAATCGTACGTCCCGTTCAGCGTGTTCGCGACGTCGTTCCCCTTAAACGTACCCATTTCACTACCTCCTGCGTGTCCCTGAATTGGAAAAGCGCGATCTGCATCGGCTCGAGGTGCCGAGCGCGCTCGCCACGATCCCTCGGGGCGCGGCTATTATGGCGTGCCACGAGCGGATGCACGCAAATCTTGGTTTCCATTGAGTGTCAGTTTTTTGTCAATTGTTGCAGGCACCGGGCAGCGGCGGAGCAGCGCCGATTCCGGCTCCCCAGGCCCGCCGCGAACGCTCTCCCCCCTCGCCTCTCGATTCGACCTGCCGCCATTGATGTCAGTGCGAAGAGATGGGCACAAGCATCTCGGAATACATATTAAAAAATATCAATGACATTTAAGACCGAGTGTCACGTTCCGGCACGCCCCCGACAGCCCCGCCCCGTCGGCATGCCGAGAGGAAGGCGTCGGAGGCCTCGGTAGCTTCGCGAGCGCAAGGGGCCGGCCGGGCCCGTGCTTGCAATTTTTTGCGGAGCCGCGGAGCGCCGCGCTCGGCTAGCCGGCGCGGTTCAGCCGGTACATGGGATAATCGCCATATTTCTTGGCCAGGGCGATGCGGCCGACATAGCGGCAGGCGAAGCGGTCGCCGGCCTCGAGCGCGAGAATCGCCGCCATCGGTTCGGTCACGAACACCGCTCCGGGCGGCGTGACCGGCTCGATCCGCGCCGCCTTGGAGACCTCGGTTCCGTAGAAGGTGGTGCGGCCCGTGATATGGTCGACGGTGCGATAGGCGGGGCCGTAATGGATTCCGATGCGCATCCCGCCGGTCCCGTCGAGGCCGAGCGTCGCATAATCGAAGGCGGCGAGCGCGTCCTGGAGCTCGAGCGCGATCTCGGCGGCGCCGCGCGCGGTCGCGGCCACGGCGTAGAGGGCGTCGCCCCAGCTGTTGCGGCAGGCGACCTCGCCGTCATGGGCGTCGAGCACCTCGGCGACCCGGCGCATGACGCCGTCCCAGAAGGCCGGGAGCGCCGTCTCCCTGAGCGTCGAGAAGCCGGCGAAGTCGGTGAACAGGATGGCGGCGTGGGTCCGCTCGTAGCCGCCGGCGACCCGCGGGGCGGGACGGACCAGGTTGCGGTCGACCGCGCCCGGGGCGATGGTGCAGGTTCGGCCGCCCTGCGCGGTCCAGGCCGCGACGTCGGCGCCGGTGCCGGCCGGGCCGCCCGCCGGAGCTCCGTCCCAGATCGCCGCCTGGACCGGCTCGGCGCCGAGATGCTGGGCGCGCAGCCGAGCCAGCCCCATCGCGATCCGGCTCGCATAGCCATATTGGGAAGGGTCGCCGAAATATTCCATTCCGCTGGCCAGGGTGACGCTCGCGGCCGAGTCGCGGCAGGCCCGGTAGCGCTCTTCCCACCCGCCGCCGCCGGGAAGGACCGACTGGGCGACGAAATCCGATTCCTCGAACGGCAGCACGGCGTGGAGCTCGACTCCGCGCGCCAGCGCCGCCTCGGCGAACAGAAGATCGGCGCCGCAGGCGAGCGCGCCGTAAGCGAAGCCAATCCTCTCCTCGTCCAGAAGGCGATCGATCGCCGCGGTCAGGCGCTCCTCGGCCGCCGCATCGGCACCGAACATGTGACCGCAGAAATGCGCCACCCGGGGCGGCGCCAGAGAAGCCAGAAGGTCGCTCCGCCGGGCCTCGTCCAGGCCGAGGTGACGGGCGATCATCGCCAGCTGGCGCGAGGTCGTCGAGCGGGCGCCATGATCGGCCGCGGAGGCGATGGCGGGGCTGCGCAGCGCCTGCTTCGCTTCCTCGCTCCGCCCGAGGATGAGCAGCGCCTCGGCCCGGGTCGCCGTCCGATAATAGTCGCCCGCCTCGGCGACCGCCGGGTCGGCGAGCAGCGCCTCGGCCAGAGCCGCTGCTCTCGCCCGGTCGCCCGCGAGCAGCGCCAGCGCCGCGGCGTTGATTCCTGGAAAGGAGTCGCCGCTCTCGCGGTGGATGGCGTGATAGGCCTCGAACGCCGCCTTCAACGCCGCCCGCCGGGCCTCGCCGGGCGGCAAGGCCAAAGCGCGATCCTTGAGCAGCCGGGCGCCCGCCGCCCGCTCGTGCGCGTGCGGAGAGCCGTCGAGACGGTAAGCGTTGAACATCTCCATCGCGCGGTCGGTATCGCCCATGCGCGCGAGGGCGAGGACCTGCTGGTGGCGGACGCCGCTCGATTCGTCGCCCCCGGCGATGGCGGAAACGGTGATGTCATAGGCCGCGATCAGGTCGCCGCGGGCGATCGCGGCCTTGGCGAGGGAAGCGGCGCTGCTCATCGGGCGAGGCTTATGCCCATCGCCCCGGGGCGAGACAATCGACGACGGCGCGGCCTAGGCTGAATCGACATTCAGCGCATCCAGATCATGGATGCGGCGAGCTGGATGAAGCTGAGGAAGTGAAGGGCTCTCCGGTCGTAGCGCGTGGCGAGGCGGCGGAAGTGCTTAAGCTTGTTGAAGCATCGCTCGATCCGG
>DATMVG010000036.1:0-18171 GCA_035563315.1 Allosphingosinicella sp.
CGGCGAGGATGTCAGCCAGCTCGACATGGTCGCCTGCTCCTCGCCGGGCTGGGGCGACGCCTATCGGATCGACAAGGCGGAGGTCACCGCCAATTGCGTCGCCGGCCACGCCTGGGCGCTCAAGCAGCTCGTCCAGAGCCGGCCGGCGGTGATCGTCTTCTCGGGCCGCTCGGCCTACGAGATGTTCCACGCCCGCTTCGCGGCGGCGATCGAGCCGGCGCTCGAGCCCGGCGAGCGCGAGGTCTACGACCTGCTCGCGGCGACCGCGCGCTGGCCTTATTATCTCGACCTTCGCGCCGAGGTCGGCGGAGCGCCGTTCCGGCTTCGAGCCCGGGTCGTGGTCGCGCCCCATTTCTCCTATGACGACAATTTCGTTCCTCACAGCCGGTTCAGCCCGGCCGGCTGGGCGGCGTTCGAGCAGGCCCATGGAGCGGCGGTCGCGGCGCTTCGCGGCCTCGGCAAGGTGCTCGAACCGAGCCGCGACGGCTATGTGCCGGTGGCGATGCGGGACCTGGGCGCCTTCCAGTCGGACTTTCCCGAAGCGATGGCGCCGCTGCTGCGCAATTTCTACGATCCGCTGCAGATGCTCGGCGGGCTGCTCGTCCAGGAGGCCGTGCTCGGCAATCTCGCCCTCGACCCGACGACCGGGCGCCTCGTCCGCGCCGAGGGGCCCTGCCGCTTCTGCGCCAACGCGCGCTGGACCTTTCCGGAGGGCTGCGCCTACGGCAAGCCGGCCGAGCCGCCCTTGCCGCCGGCCTATCTCGAAGCGGTCGTCCAGGCCCTCCTCCGAGGAGGGGACAGTCACTGGGGACAGTCACAGTGACTGTCCCCTCCCTGCCAGAAGTGGGGGACACGTACTTTTTAGCGAAAAAGTACGTGTCCCCGCCGCGCACAGGAGGTGAAGGAGGGGACAGTCACCGGGGACAGTCACAGTGACTGTCCCCTTCCACGTCTCCGGAAGGCGCCGGCGCGATGGTGCGGACGGCGGGACTCGAACCCGCACTCCCTTGAGGGAAGGAGATTTTAAGTCTCCAGCGTCTACCGGTTTCGCCACGTCCGCACGTCTCGGACGGTGACGGGGCGGGGGCGGCGCGTCAACGCCGCCGGTGCCTCGAGCGGCGGCTCAGACGTTGAGGCGCTCGCGCATTTCCTTGCCCGGCTTGAAATAGGGCACCCGCTTGGCGTCGACGTCGACCGGCTCGCCGGTGCGCGGGTTGCGCCCCTTGCGGGCGTCGCGGCCTCGGGTCGAGAAGGCGCCGAAGCCGCGAAGCTCGACCCGGCCGCCATTTTGCAGCTGCTCGATGATCGAGTCGTAGAAGGCGGCCACCACCCGCTCGACCTCCTTGAGCGTCAGGTCGGGATGGTCGTCGCACAGCTTCTGGACGAGTTCAGATCGGATCACGGCTCCCCCCTCTTCGATTCGGCGCGCTGGGCCGTCGCAGCCCCCACCGCGACGCGGCCGGCGCGGCGACAGTCGCACCGATGCTTTCAAAAAGCAATATCGCCGCGGTTGAAAAATCCGGCCAATCCAACAGGCTAAGGGGAAGCGGGGGGAGGGCCCCCGCATCCCGGCCCGGCTAGGACTGCTTCTGCTTGAGGGCCTCGCCGAGGATGTCGCCGAGCGAGGCGCCCGAATCGGAGCTGCCATATTGGGCGACCGCCTGCTTCTCCTCGGCGATCTGCATCGCCTTGACCGAGAAATTGGGCTTCTTCGAGCGGTCGAAGCCGATCACCATGGCGTCGAACTTCTGGCCGACCTGGAAGCGCTCGGGGCGCTGCTCGTCGCGGTCGCGCCCCAAGTCGGTGCGCTTGATGAAGCCGGTGGCGCCGTCGTCGCCGACCTGCACCTCGAGCCCGCCGTCGCGGACCTCGAGCACGGTCACCGTGACCACCTCGTTCTTGGCGACTCCGCCGGCGGCGCCGGCGCCGCCCTTGGCGACCCCGCCGCGCTCCAATTGCTTCATGCCGAGCGAGATGCGCTCCTTCTCGACGTCGACGTCGAGGACGACGGCCTTCACCGTCTCGCCCTTGCGGTGGAGGTTCAGGGCCTCCTCGCCGGTCACGCCCCAGGCGATGTCGGACATGTGGACCATGCCGTCGACGTCGCCGTCCAGGCCGACGAACAGGCCGAACTCGGTGGCGTTCTTGACCTCGCCCTCGACCTCGGTTCCGACCGGATGCTTGTCGGCGAAGGCGGCCCAGGGATTGGCCTGGGCCTGCTTGAGGCCGAGGCTGATCCGGCGCTTCTCCTCGTCGACCTCGAGCACCGCCACGTCGACCTCCTGCGAGGTCGAGACGATCTTGCCGGGATGGACGTTCTTCTTGGTCCAGCTCATCTCGGAGACGTGGACCAGGCCCTCGATGCCGGCCTCGAGCTCGACGAAGGCGCCATATTCGGTGATGTTGGTGACCCGGCCTCGGAACACTCCGCCGACCGGATATTTGGCGCCGGCGCCCTCCCAGGGGTCGCTCTCGAGCTGCTTCATGCCCAGCGAGATGCGCTGGGTCTCGCGGTTGATGCGGATGATCTGGACCTTGACCGTGTCGCCGATGTTGAGGACCTCGGAGGGGTGGCCGACCCGCTTGTAGGAGATGTCGGTGACGTGGAGCAGGCCGTCGATCCCGCCGAGGTCGACGAAGGCGCCGTAATCGGTGATGTTCTTGACCACGCCGTCGACGACCTGGCCCTCGGCGAGGCTCATGATCAGGCCGGAGCGCTGCTCGGCCCTGGTCTCCTCGAGGATGGCCCGGCGCGAGACGACGATGTTGCCGCGGCGGCGGTCCATCTTGAGGATCTGGAAGGGCTGGGGGAGGTCCATCAGCGGGCCGACGTCGCGGACCGGCCGGATGTCGACCTGGCTTCCGGGAAGGAAGGCGACGGCGCCGCCCAGATCGACGGTGAAGCCGCCCTTGACCCGGCCGAAAATGACTCCGTCGACCCGGTTGCCGGCCGCATATTCGGTCTCGAGCTTGTCCCAGGCCGCCTCGCGGCGGGCGCGGTCGCGCGACAGCATCGCCTCGCCGTGGAGGTTCTCGATGCGGTCGACGAACACCTCGACCTTGTCGCCGACGGCGATTTCGGGCTTCTGCCCGGGCATGGCGAATTCGCGCAGCGGCACCCGCCCTTCCGATTTGAGGCCGACGTCGATCACCGCCATGTCGTTCTCGATCGCGGTGACGGTGCCGGTGACGACCCGGCCCTCGAAGCCCTGATCCTCGCCGCCGAGGGATTGGTTGAGCATCGCGGCGAAGTCGTCGCGGGTGGGGTGCGCCGTGGTGGCCATAAGGGGAATGTCTTTCAATACCGGTCCGCACCGCGGGTTTTGAAGGCGCGCGGGCCGGGCCAGAGAGAGTTGCCGCGCCGGCCCCATGCCGGTGCGGCGCCCCGCCGGCGGCGGCGCGCGGAGAGCCGGAAGCAAAAAGGCGCGTCGGAGGAGCGGCTTCCGGCCGTTCCCCCACGCGCTATGCCTGTGCGGCTTTCCACGAGCGCGAGCGCCCGCTGGACGGCGCGGATATAGGGGAAGGGGCCGGGAGGGGCAAGGCGGTAACGCCGCCCAGCCTCCCCGGGGCCGCCGCGGCCCGGCTACAGGGTCGAGTGGACCGTCGCCACCGCCTTGATCACCGCGCCGACGCGCGCGGCGGCCTGGATCGTCTCGGCCTTGACTCCGTGCTGGGTCAGCACGCGCTCGTGGCTGTCGATGCACATGCCGCAGCCGTTCATCGCGCTGACGGCGAGGCTGAACAGCTCGAAATCGGCCTTGTCGATTCCGGGATTGCCGATAACGTTCATGCGCAGCTTGGCCGGAAGGGTCCCGTAGACCGGGTTCGAGGCGAGGTGGACGAAGCGGTAATAGACGTTGTTCATCGCCATCACCGCCGCCGCCGAGCGCGCGGCATCGGCCGCTTCCGGGGTCAGCCTGCCTTCCGCCTCGGCTTCGGCGGCAGCGACCATCGGCCGGTAGCCGCTGCCGTGCGCGCAGGCGAGGATCAGGCCGTATTTGCGCTGGTCGCCGAGGGTCTGGTCGTTGAGCAGCGAGCCGATGTTGAGCCGGAGGTCCTTCGCGTAGTCGGGAAGGCTGTCGGCGAATTCCTTGAGGGACATTGAGAGCGTCTCCGCTGTCTGGTCATTCCGCACGAGCCGAGAGATGACTCGTTCATGAAAGAGGGCGCGGCAACCGGGGTCGCCGCGCCCTCCGAGGTCCGGCCCGGTTCGGGGCGCGGGGGGGTTACGCCGCGGGGCGCAGGACCTCTTCGCCGGCGGTCCAGTTGCACGGGCACAATTCGTCGGTCTGCAGAGCGTCGAGGACGCGCAGCGTCTCCTGCGGATTGCGGCCGACATTGAGGCCGTTCACGGTGACGTGCTGGATGACGTTGTCGGGATCGACGATGAAGGTGGCGCGGAAGGCGACTCCCTCCTCGCGGTCGAGGATTCCGAGCGCCTCGGCCAGCGCCTTCTTGTTGTCCGCGATCCAGGGGAAATCGGCCTTGGCGAGCTGCTCGTCGGAGCGGCGCCAGGCGAAGTGGACGTGGGACGTGTCGGTCGAGGCGCCGATCAGGACGGCGTCGCGATCCTCGAAGTCGCGCTTCAGCTCGGCATAGCCGACGATCTCGGTCGGGCAGACGAAGGTGAAGTCCTTCGGCCAGTAGAAGAGAATCTTCCACTTGCCGCCGGTCTCGGCGAGGTCGATCGTCTCGCCGGCGGGGAGGTTGGACGCGCCCTGCTGGACCGGGAGGGTCAGGGCGGGAAGCTTGTCGCCAACGGTAAGCATGGGCATTTTCTCCTTTTTGCGCACTGCGGCGTAAAAATGTTGCAGTGCGCAATATAGGCGGGGCTTTTCATCGTTCAAATTGATTAGCTTTCTCGCTATGATCGATTGCAGCGATGAGTACCTACCTGCCGACGCTCAAGCAGCTCCAATATCTGGTCGCTCTCCGGGACCACGGCCATTTCGGCCGAGCCGCCGATGCCTGCTTCGTCACCCAGTCGACCCTGTCGGCCGGGATCAAGGAGCTGGAATCGCTGATCGGGGTTACCCTGGTCGAGCGCACCCGCCGGGTCGTCCGCTTCACTCCGCTCGGCCTTCGGGTCGCCGAGAAGGCGCAGCGAATCCTTCGCGAGACCGAGGATCTCGCCGACATGGTCCGGGCCTCCGGCCGGCCGCTGGCGGGCGACCTGCGCATGGGAGTCATCCCGACCATCGCTCCGTTCCTGCTTCCGACCATGCTGCCGAGGCTTCGCCGGCAGTGGCCCGACCTCAAGCTCTACCTTCGCGAGGAGACCAGCCACGCCGCCTGCGACGCGCTTCACCGCGGCCAGCTCGATTGCGTGCTGCTCGCCTTGCCTTATGGCTGCGGCGAGGTCGAGGCGGCGGAGCTGTTCGAGGACCGGCTGATGGTGGCCTTCCCGCCCGGCGCCGCCGACGCCCTCCCCGAGACCGTGCCGGCATCGGCGATCGACGAGGACAAGTTGCTTCTGCTCGAGGACGGCCACTGCCTCAAGGACCACGCCCTTTCCGCCTGCAACCGCCCCGAATTGCGCGCCGAGGCCTCGATCCTCGGAACCTCGCTCCATACCCTGGTCCAGATGGTCGACAACGGGCTTGGAATGACCCTGGTCCCGCAAATGGCGGTCGAGGCGGGCATCCTCGAGGGCACCGGGGTCGTCGCCCGCGCCCTCGACGCCGAGCATCCGGCCCGCCGCATCGCCCTCGTCTGGCGCAAGGGCTCGCCGCGCGAGAAGGAGTTCCGGCTGCTCGGCGACGCGCTCAAGGCGGCGGCCTAGAGCCGGGGCGGCGGCTCCGCGCGGCCGCGGCCGTCGCGGCGCTTGTCGTTTGGCCGGCCCGAAGCTAAGCGGCCGGCCCATGTCGAGCTTCGTCCTCAAGGCCGGCCTTGACCCGGAGGCGCTGGCCGAGGCCTTCGCCCGCGACGGCCGGCTCCAGATCGTCGATTTCCTCCGCCACGACGGCGCCCTCGCTCTGTTCAGGGAGCTGGTCGCGAGCAAGGAGTGGCGCCTCGCCGTCAACCGGGGCGAGGCGGTCGAGGACCATGGCGAGGCCGAGCTCGCCGCCTGGCCGGCCGAGCGCCGGGCCGCCTTCGACCGGGCGGTCGAGGAGGCCGGCCGCCACGCCTTCCAGTTCCGCTACGACACCATCAGGCTGCCCGAATACGGCACCGGCTCCGGCCAGGTGGCGCCGCCGCTGCTGAGCCGCTTCGTCGACTTCCTGAGCTCGCCCGAGCTGGTCGACTTCATGCGCACCGTCACCGGCTCGGTCGAAATCGCCTTCGCCGACGGCCACGCCTCGCGCTACCGCTCGGGCCATTTCCTCACCGCCCATGACGACAGCCAGGTCGATATGGGCCGCCGCGCCGCCTACGTCCTCAACCTGACCCCGCAATGGCGTCCGGACTGGGGCGGAATCCTCCAATTCTACGACTCGCGCGGCAATGTCGAGCGCGGCTTCACTCCGGCCTTCAACGTGCTCAACGTCTTCCTCGTGCCTCAGCCGCACAGCGTCAGCTGGGTGACTCCGCTCGCCGGAGCGCCCCGCTACGCCGTCACCGGCTGGCTTCGCGCCGGAAAGCGCTGATCGTCTTCACGGCGCGGGTGGCGATCGGCCGCCGGCCCCCCATATCGCTCCCCAGGCCGATCCGCCGCCAGCCAGAAGAGGTGCCCATGCCCAGCCCAGCCCAAGCCTATGCCGTCCGGTCCGCCGAGACTCCGTTCGCTCCGTTCAGCTTCCAGCGCCGCGATCCCGGCCCGCGCGACGTCGCCATCGACATAGCCTTCTGCGGCGTCTGCCATTCGGACCTTCACACCGCGCGCGGCGAGTGGGGCGGGACCATGTACCCGTGCGTCCCGGGCCACGAGATCGTCGGCCGGGTGACCGCGGTCGGGGCGGAGGTGGCCGGCTTCGTGGTCGGCGATCTGGCCGCGGTCGGCTGCATGGTCGGAAGCTGCGGCCATTGCCCGTCCTGCGCCGAGGGCGAGGAGCAATATTGCGACAACGGCCTGGTCGGCACCTATAACGGCCCCGACAAGGTGCTCGGCGGCCACACGTTCGGCGGCTATTCCGACCATATCGTCGTCGACGAGGGCTTCGTCCTCAAGGTCGCCCATCCCGAGGCGGACCTCGCCGCCGTGGCGCCTTTGCTGTGCGCCGGGATCACCACCTATTCGCCGCTTCGCCACTGGAAGGTCGGGCCCGGGCAGAAGGTCGGGATCGTCGGCCTGGGCGGGCTCGGCCACATGGGGGTCAAGATCGCCGCGGCGATGGGCGCCCATGTCGTCGTCTTCACCACCTCGCCGGGCAAGAGCGAGGACGCGCATCGCCTCGGCGCTGACGAGGTCGTCGTCTCGCGCGACGAGGGCCAGATGGCGGCGCATCTCGGAAGCTTCGACTTCATCCTCAACACGGTCGCCGCGCCGCACGATCTCGACTCCTTCCTCGTCCTGCTCAAGCGCGACGGAACGATGGCTCTGGTCGGGGTCCCGGCCTCGCCGCATCCGGCGCCGTCGGTCGGCAACCTCGTCATGCGCCGCCGGACCCTCGCCGGCTCGCTGATCGGAGGCATCGCCGAGACCCAGGAGATGCTCGATTTCTGCAACGAGCACGGGCTCGTCGCCGACATCGAGATGATCCGGATCCAGGACATCGACTCGGCCTACGAGCGGATGCTGAGAAGCGACGTCAAATACCGCTTCGTGATCGACATGGCCTCGCTCAAGGAGCCCGCCTGACGTGGGGACAGTCACTCCGACGTGGGGGACAGTCACTGTGACTGTCCCCTCTAGCCCCTGACTCCGGTCCTCCGCTCGACGGCGGCGATGGCGGCCTCGGTCGCCGCCTCGATCGTCATCGCGCTGGTGTCGAGGGTGATCGCGTCCTCGGCCGCCTGCAGAGGCGCCTCGTCGCGGCCGCGGTCGCGAGCGTCGCGGGCGCGGATGTCGGCGAGCACGTCGGGATAATGGACGTCGAGCCCGAGCCGCCGGAGCTCGGCGAAGCGGCGCTGGGCGCGCACTTCGGGAGTGGCGCTGACGAACAGCTTGGCGTCGGCGCCGGGGGCGATCACCGTGCCGATGTCGCGGCCGTCGAGGACGGCCCCGCCGGGCAGCTCGGCGAATCGGCGCTGGCGCTCGAGCAGGGCCTCGCGGACCAGCCTGTAGGTCGAGATTCGCGAGGCGATCCCGCCCACCGCCTCGCTCTTGAGCTCGGGGTCGTCGAAGTCGATCTGGGAAAGGTCGCAGGCGCGCGCCGCCGCGAACTCGCTTTCCGGATCGCCGCCCATGGCGAGCAGGTTCAGCGCCGCCGCCCGGTAGAGCAGGCCGGTGTCCATGTGCGGCAGCCCGAAATGGCGCGCCAGGCCCTTGGCGATGGTCCCCTTGCCGCTCGCCGCGGGCCCGTCGACGGCGATGATCATCGGCCCGCCAGCGAGTCGAGCGCGGCGACGAAGCCGGGGAAGCTGGTGAGGACGCTGCTCATGTCGTCAATCCCTATCGGCTGGCCGGCGTGGAGGCCAGCCACCGCGAAGCTCATCGCGACCCGGTGGTCGAGGCAAGCGGCGACCGTCGCTCCCCCGGCGACCGGCGCTCCGCCGCCGCCGTGGACGACGAGGCCGTCCTCGGCTTCCTCGACCCTCACGCCGATCGCGGCCAGCCCGGCGGCCATCGCCCGCAGCCGGTCCGATTCCTTGACCCTGAGCTCGGCGAGGCCGCGGGTGCGGGTGGCGCCCCGGGCGAAGGCGGCGGCGACGAACAGGATCGGGAATTCGTCGATCGCGTCGGCCACGATGGCGGGCGGGACGTCGATCCCGCTCAGGGCCGAATGCCGCACCGTGAGGTCGGCCACCTCCTCGGCACCAAGCATCCGCCGCCCCTCGATCCGGATGTCGGCGCCCATCTCGGCGAGCAGCCGGAACAGCCCCGTCCGCCGCGGGTTCGCGACCATCCCCTCGATCCTGAGCTCGGAGCCCGGCACGACCAGGGCGGCGACGGCGAGGAAGGCCGCGGCCGAGGAGTCGCCGGGGACGGCGAGCCGCTGCGGCCTCAGCTCGGCCTCGCCGCGCAGCCGGACCGCTCCGCCGCCCGTCTCGATGTCGGCGCCGAACAGGGCCAGCATCCGCTCGAGATGGTCGCGGGTCGGCACCGTCTCGGTCAACTCGGTGATTCCGGGCGCGTTGAGGCCGGCGAGGAGCAGCGCCGACTTGACCTGGGCCGACGGCAGCTCGAGCCGGTGGCGGCCGGGGAGGAGAGGGGACGCGCCCGTCACGACGAGCGGCAGCCGGCCGCCCGGAGCGCCGTCGATGCGGGCGCCGAGGCGGCGCAGAGGCTCGGCGACCCGGTCCATCGGGCGGCGCTGCAGCGAAGAATCGCCGGTCAGCACGGCCCGGATAGGATGGCCGGCGACGAGGCCGGCGAGCAGCCGCGCCGAGGTTCCCGAATTGCCCATGTCGAGCGGCCGATCGGGCTGGAGCAGCCCGCCGACGCCGACTCCGTCGACGGCCCAGGCGCCGTCGGCGCCGAGCTCGATCCGGGCGCCCATCGCGCTCAGCGCGACGGCCGTCGCGGCGAGGTCGCTGCCGTCGCACAGGCCTTCGATCCGGCTCCGCCCGACCGCCAGCGCGGCGAGGATCAAGGCGCGGTGGGAGATGCTCTTGTCGCCGGGCAGGGGGGCGGTGCCGACGAGCGGCCCGAGCGGCGCGAACGCCCTCCGCAAGGGGGCCGGGGCGCTCATCGCCTTGGCTTTTGACACTGCCCTGCCCATGTGGCAAGGCGCCCGCCGACCCGGGTTCCCGCCCCGACGGCGGCGCCCGTCCCAGCTCTTCGACTACGGAGATTCTCACCCATGGTGAAGCCTGAATGGGGCACCAAGCGGACCTGTCCCAAATGCGCCGCACGCTTCTACGATCTCGGCAAGGACAGTCCGGTGACCTGCATCGAGTGCGGCGTCAACTGGAACCCCGAGCCGGTCCTCAAATCCAAGCAGCCGCTGCCGTTCGAGGCGGCCAAGCCCGAGGTCGAGCCGGAGAAGGAGGATGCCGATCTCGCCGCGCCCGACCTCGACATCGACGTCGACGAGGAAGCCGAGCAGAATCCCGACGACGAGGTCGATCTGGGCGGCGACGACGATATCGGAGTCCCCGGCGCCGGCGACGACGACGAGGAGGTCTGACCCCCGTCGAGCGCCCCCGGAAATCCCCTCCCCCACAGGGGGAGGGCAGGGTGGGGGGCTCCGAAGCCGGGGGTGATCCACGGAGGCTGCAACCCCTCACCCCGACCCTCTCCGCCTGGGAGAGGGAGCTAGGCACCGCGCCCCAATCTCCTCCCCCGGAGGGGGAGGGCAGGGTGGGGGGCTACGGCGGCGGTGGTGATCCGCGAAAGCCGCCACCCCTCACCCGCTGGGAGAGGGAGCTAGGCCCGCGCTCTCCCAATCTCCTCCCCCGGAGGGGGAGGGCAGGGTGGGGGGCTACGGCGGCAGGGGTGATGCGCAGAGGCTGCAGCCCCTCACCCCAACCCTCTCCCGCCGGGAGAGGAAGCTGTGGGCCGCCGCGGCCCGCCGCGCTCACTTGCGAAGGCTCGCCGCCTCCCTTACATGCGGCGCCATCACCAGCCCGCCGGGCGCGCCTTCGCGTCCGGCGGAAAAGGTTCGGGGCCGTAGCTCAGCTGGGAGAGCGCTGCAATGGCATTGCAGAGGTCAGGGGTTCGATCCCCCTCGGCTCCACCATTCCCGAAGAGATTTTGGCAGATTCGCACATATTTGGTCGATGGATCGATCGGCCTCCATATCTCTGTCCCTCACGGCAATCGCGCTGTTCCAGCGGCTTGGGCCACTCCGCTGGCTAACACATCAGCCACAGGCGTATTTCCGCTGCTGTCCGCAACGGCGTCACCGAACCTCAAGAAGGGTAGTCTCCCCCGTGATGCTTTTCGCCGCGGCTTGCGCCTGGGGTCGAAGCCCGTCCCATTTTTTTGTCCAAAGCGGATCTAGATAGGTGACAGGTAGCCGCATTTGTGCTCTCATCCTCCTGGCCAAGGGGGGGTGACAGGGTGCCAATCACAGCAGCGAGATCCTGTAGGACCCTTCGGCGCGCCTCGGAGGCCGTCTGCTTGTGAGTCGCGCGGTCTCCGAGGTCAAGCGTGACGGCCGTCGCGGTGGCAGACATTTTCAGTTCAGCTTGAGAGCCCCAAGGCGGCGCGGAAAAGCCTCGCCGGAGCTCCAAATGCGTTTCGACTTCCCTATTGCCAATTACCGCCGCCGGGGTCATGTGCCCGCGTGCGCGGAACCGGCCCCCGGGCCGGTTGGTTCTTTACCGGATGTTAGACGGATCCCTTTTAAGGTGATGATGCAATGCTGGTTATGACGCCCAAATACTCGAGGATGCGGCACGAGCGCGCGCGCCAGACCATCGATTGGATGGAGACGCATCTCGGCGTCGAGCGCCTGCCCATTCCCCCGCGAATTGAGTCGATCAAGCCGACGCCGTCGCCGGCGAACTTGCCTTCGCCTGTCGCCGCTGAAGAAGAGTGCCTCGCCGAGGGCGACTAGACGTTCACCTAGTTCCAGACACTATCCACTCCGGGGCATTCGGGGCGGTGACGGCTCGAGGCGCCCGGCTCGGATCTTTCGGATCATTCTCAAGCGTCCAAGCGACCGCGCGCTGCCGATCTTGGCGTCCATCCAACGTTGCCTCGGTCCGACGCGCGGCACGTAACGTCAACGAAACAGCGTGGGCTCCGATCGGCAACAGAATCTCGCTGGGGCCACTCCGATCATCTCGCCATAGAGCGATGCTCCAAGCTGGTCGTGACCCGTTCGAGAGCCTCGTTCGGTTGATGAGTCCAAGTGAGGAGACGGTAAGAACCGCCGACCCTGGATCTTCTGCGAGGACGGTTGCGTAACGGGCTGGCCAGCGAGTGGCCAGCTGGGAGCCATCCATCAAGATTGAGACCACCAGAGAAGGGCCGATAGCGCGAACCGCCCCCTGACAAGGATCGACTCGGGCAAGATCCTCACAAATCAGGACCGACATAGTAGCTCCCGTTCGCAGAGCCACAACATCAAGCGCGCGGCTGGTGATCTCTATCGCCTCCCACCAGAGGACTCGTGGTGTAAGCTGGCGACCAAGGCCGTACACTTCGATCTGCGGTTCATCGAGGCGCCACCTATGATGCTTTTCTCTGATCGTCTGGACGATCTGACGGCTGCCGCCGGCGGAGAGGAATTGTGTGTGTGATACGAAATTACCCTCGACCAATTCGTCCCCAACCCGCTTCTGGGTCACACCAGAAATGAAGGCCTCGACCGCTGGGCATTCCTTCATCAGGGCACGCGTCACCTTATAGTGAAACATGTGGTTGAGCGCTGCTTCAGGCAGGATGACCATATTCACTGGTCGCTTCGAATCTCGGCTTTCGGCGTCTTTCACTAGAGAAACGATAAACTCTGCGAATTCGTTCGCCCTGGCCAGCACCTGTTCATGGCTCGGGGGATCGCCGCCGGGATAAAGCCAACGCGGCTCGATACGGAACCACCCCCAAGGCTGCACGCCTGCCTGTACCTCCGCCTCATCAACCACATGGAAGCATTCCGGCTCGATCGTATAGGGATAAGGGACAATCAAGACCTGAAGATTGCCACTCTCCCGGGTCCGTTCCACCTCGAAAGGACTATTCCAACGGACTCGCACCTCGCCACCCGGCGAAACCGCCGCTAGATTGTGACTGAGCGACCGGAGGGTGCAGCCCACCGCCGGGGTCCGTGACTTGGGCAGGACACAGATCACGTTGTGGTCCGCGAAAGAGCACGAGAAAAAGTTGTCTCGTTCATGAGCCCCCGCAAGCCTCGGGAGAAACCGAAAAAGGCTCATGAAGAAATCGACTACCCGCTTGAAATCCGTCGAACCGGGCTTCAACTCCGGATCGAATCCGATATCTCGACTCGCCTCGTCCGCGACCATGAACAGAAACAGCGCATCGCCCCACCAGGTCGGGATGGCAGCTTCGTCATAATGGACCAGAATTGGCTCTCCTGCGGCAGTCCGAAGCCGCTGCCAGCGCTCTTGCACCTTCTCAGGAGGATAATGAAGTCGACTCCGGTCCGGTCGCTTTTTAAGAATTCGCCTCCACTCGTCGGCCAACGAGCAGGCTTCCTGACGCTGCGCGTCCGATACACGAAGGGAAGTGCGAAAAACCTGCTTTGGCTCAGCTCGGGCTGCAAGGGTTTCGGGTGCGACGTGGTGATAGGCGCCACTCACCTCGAGCAGTTTCGCCGTCAAAGCAAAGACATCCGGTGGCCAAATCGGAGCGGTATCCCAACTCGGCGGACGATCTTCGCGATCCTTCAACCTAAGGGCAGCGATTTCTGGCCAAGTGGTGCCTAGCGGAAAAATTGCCTCGAATAGCTCACCGATTGTCTGCACGATGCCCCCAGTCAGGGATTCGCAGCGAAAGCTTCTCTGACAGCTCCACTATGCCGCTGTGGCGGAAATGTCTGAAACGCGCTGTACCCCATTCAGACTGGGCAAGTTATGCCCGCGTCCGATCCGAAGGCCTTACAGGTGCAGTTCCCCGGCTGCAATATAGCGCGCGACGGGTCATGATCGAAACGCAACCGATACGAACTTCTATCATTCACCGCTTTTTATTTGCGCCTATAGATTATCAGATTGGTCTGATGTCTTCAGGTCAAGTCTATCCCTCGATTCTTGCCTACACCCGTCGATCATACGAGATTCCTAAATTGCGGACGATTTCATAACCCATAGCCCCGAAGATACCGGCCTCAGAGCGGTCAGTCAGAGGTACCAACGATGTCCACCGGCCTCCCCAGAGGTCCCAATGCTCTCTAAGAAAGGTTTATTCGTTTCGGTTAGGAGTCAATCTGTTGGCAAGCTGCTGACCAAAGCGCAATGCTTGGGAGAACGAAACATCTCGGAACTCATTGAGAAATAGCAGCCGAAATCGAGCGCCCGCCGAGGGCCCGAGCCCGCACCCGTGTACGGGTGTAACGTCATCCGGCATCTCGTCGACGGTAGGCTACGCTGGATAGGGCCCCCTCGGCTCCACCACCTAACCCACTAGCCACGTTCGGTATTTTTCGTTAGCCTCGCCCGGATTTTCCCGGTCGCGGGCGACGCCGCTGGAAGGCGGCGAAGCGCTCGGGTCTGACGAAGACGTCGCCGGGATCATCGCATGTTCGAAGGGCTTAGCAGCGAAAGAGAGAGACCCCGATGCCAATCCAGGGAACCAACGGCGACGACATCATCGACATCAACGAGGAATATGCGGGCAATCCGGAGGACGGCGAGGTCAACGCCCTCGCGGGCGACGATCTGATCATCTTCAGCTGGGCCTTCTTCGCTCAGGCCGACCCGGAGGATCCCGAGCCTCTCCAGCCCGATATCTTCGACGTCGACGGCGGCCTCGGCCTGGATACGCTCCAATTCAGCATCGACGGCGACCCCGAGGAGACCCCGGCGGTGGTTCTCGACGCCAGGACGGGCAATCTCGGCGGAATGACCTTCACTTCGATCGAGCGCGTGATCCTTTCCGGGGCCAGCGGCGGCGACACGCTCTACGGGCTCGACGGCGACGACATCCTGAACGGCCGCGGCGGCGTCGATCACCTTTATGGCGGGGACGGCGACGACAGCTACGCGGTGCAGTCGAGCAACGACGAGGTCTTCGAGAATGCCGGCGAGGGCGAGGATACGGTGCGCCTGCTCGGCGACGGCCGGTTCACCTTGCCGGACAATGTCGAGAACCTCACCCTGGTCAACGGATCGGACGGACGGGGCAACGACCTCGCCAACCGGATCCTCGGCAATGGTCTCGCCAATGAGATCGACGGCGAGGCCGGCGCGGACTTCATCGACGGCGGCGCCGGTGCCGACATCATGCGCGGCGGCCGGAACGGCGACACCTATGTCGTCGACAATGTGGGCGATTCCGTCCGCGAGATCAGCGGCGGGCTCGGCGGCACCGACACGGTGCGAAGCTCGGTGAGCTTCACGCTCGGCAGCTATGTCGAGAATCTGGTCCTGACCGGCGCTTCGGGCATCGACGGCACCGGCAATGCGCTCAACAATGTGATGACCGGCAATTCGGCGGCCAACACGCTGAGCGGCGGCGCCGGCCACGACCGGCTCGACGGCGGCGCCGGGGCGGACGTCCTCCAGGGCGGCACCGGCCACGACGTCTATGTCGTCGACAATGCGGGCGACCAGGTGATCGAGGGCGGCAGCAGCGGCAACGACACGGTTGAGAGCTCGATCGACTATTCGCTTCCGACCCATGTCGAGCGGCTCGTCCTGACCGGCACGGCCGGACGCGACGGGCGCGGCAATTCGGGCGACAACAACATCGCCGGCAATTCGGGCGGGAATTTGCTCAACGGCGGCAGCGGCGACGATTCGATCGCCGGCGGCGGCGGCAACGACCTCATCTACGGAAGCCTCGGCAACGACGTGTTGAACGGCGGCGCCGGCCTCGACCGCTTCCTGTTCAACACCGCTCCCGGAACGGGCAATGTCGACAGGCTCGTCGACTTCTCGGTCGCGGACGACGTCATCAACCTGGCCAGCTACGTCTACACCCAGGCCGGGCCGAACGGGACGCTCGCCGAGTCCGCCTTCCGCGAGGGCACGGCCGCCGCCGACTCGTCCGATCGGGTCGTCTACAATCCGGAGACGGGCGAGATCTTCTACGATCCCGACGGCAACGGCGGCGCGGCCCAAATCCTGTTCGCCACCGTGGCGGCGGGCACTCCGCTGACCAACGCCGACTTCGCCGTCTACGGCTGACCGCCGCCGATCGCCGCGGCCATGCGCCGCGGCGGTCAATCGCTCGAGTCGATCACAGTCACCGCTTTTAATCGTTTTCGCATGGCGCGCGGCGGGCGTAGCCTCTCCCGCCGGACTTCTGGTAACGGAGCCGGTGCACAACGGGATCGGAGAGGAAGAATGGACGCAAAGACGAGCGGCAGCCCCCTGAGCGACCCGGCCAAGCAGCCGGCGGCCTTGCGGTCACTGCTGGGACGGACCAACCGCGACTGGTGGCCCAACCAGCTCTCGCTGGAGATCCTCCAGCAGGACGGCCTGCCGCTCAGCCCGACCGGCGCCGAATTCGATTACGCCAGGGAGTTCGAGTCGCTCGATTACCAGGCGGTCAAGCGCGACCTCCACGCGCTGATGACCGACAGCCAGCCCTGGTGGCCGGCCGATTACGGCCATTACGGGCCCTTCTTCATCCGCATGGCCTGGCACAGCGCCGGCACCTACCGCACCGGCGACGGCCGCGGCGGCGCGTCGTCCGGCGGCCAGCGCTTCGCTCCGCTCAACTCCTGGCCGGACAACGCCAATCTCGACAAGGCTCGGCGACTGCTCTGGCCGGTCAAGAAGAAATACGGCCGCAAGCTGTCCTGGGCCGACCTCATGATCATGGCCGGCAACGTCGCCATCGAATCGATGGGCGGACCGGTCTTCGGCTTCGGCGGCGGCCGCGCCGACGTCTGGGAGCCGGAGAAGGACATTTACTGGGGCACCGAGGAGGAATGGCTCGGCGACTCGCGCTACGACAGCGCGGAGAGCGCCCAGGAGCGGGTGCTCCAGGACCCGCTGGCGGCGGTCCAGATGGGCCTCATCTACGTCAATCCCGAAGGCCCGAGCGGCTGTCCGGACCCGGCCGGATCGGGCCGCGACATCCGCGAGACCTTCGCCCGGATGGGCATGAACGACGAGGAGACGGTCGCCCTGGTCGCCGGCGGCCATACTTTCGGCAAGTGCCACGGCGCCGGCGACGCCTCCAAGGTCGGCGCCGAGCCGGAAGGATCGGACATCGCCCAGCAGGGCCTCGGCTGGCACTCCAGCCACGAAAGCGGGCTTGCCGACCATACCATCACCAGCGGCCTCGAAGGCCCCTGGACTCCGACTCCGGTCAAGTGGGACATGAGCTATTTCCACATGCTCCTCGACTATGAGTATGAGCTGGTGAGGAGCCCGGCGGGCGCCCAGCAGTGGCAGCCGGTCGGCCAGGCCCCGCAGGATCTCGCGCCGGGCGCCCACAGCCCCGACCGCCGCGTTCCGACGATGATGACGACGGCCGACATGGCGATGAAGGTCGATCCGGAATATCGGAAGATTTCCGAGCGCTTCCGCGACGATCCCGAGCGGTTCGGAGACGCCTTCGCCCGCGCCTGGTTCAAGCTGTGCCACCGCGACATGGGCCCCAAGGCGCGCTATCTCGGCCCGGAAGTCCCGGCCGAGGACCTGATCTGGCAGGATCCGATCCCGCCGGCCGATCATCCGCTCGTCGAGGCCGCGGACATTGCCGGCCTTAAGCGCAAGATCCTCGAATCCGGCCTCACCGTCGCCGAGCTGGTGCAGACCGCCTGGGCTTCCGCGGCGACGTTCCGCGGCTCGGACCGCAGGGGCGGCGCCAACGGCGCCCGGATCCGCCTTGCGCCGCAGAAGGACTGGGAGGTCAACCAGCCCGAGCAGCTCGCCCGCGTGCTCGGCGTGCTGGAAGGGATCAAGGCCGATTATGACGGATCGGCCCAAGGCGGCCGCAAGGTCAGCCTCGCCGACCTCATCGTGCTCGGCGGCTCGGCGGCGGTCGAGCAGGCGGCGCGCGAGGCCGGCCACGACGTCGAGGTGCCCTTCACGCCGGGGCGGACCGACGCCTCGGCCGAGCAGACCGACGCCGACAGCTTCGCCGTGCTCGAGCCCAAGGCGGACGGCTTCCGCAACTATCTTCAGGTCCATTACAGCGTCCCGACCGAGGAGCTTCTGATCGACCGCGCCCGGCTGCTCAGGCTGAGCGCGCCCGAGATGACGGTTCTGGTCGGCGGTCTGCGCGTGCTCGGGGCCAATCACGGCGGGTCGCCGCACGGCGTGTTCACCGACCGGCCCGGGCGGCTGACCAGCGACTTCTTCGTCAACCTGCTCGACATGGGCACCGCGTGGAAGGAGGATGAGGAGGAGCGCGACGTCTTCATCGGCACCTGCCGCCGGACCGAGGAGCGGAAATGGACGGCGACTCGCGTCGATCTGGTGTTCGGAGCGAATTCCCAGCTGCGCGCGCTGGCCGAATTCTACGCGTCCGACGATTCGCGCGAGACGTTCGTGCACGACTTCGTGGCCGCCTGGGCGAAGGTGATGAACGCCGACCGCTTCGAC
>DATMVG010000037.1:0-11577 GCA_035563315.1 Allosphingosinicella sp.
CCGGAGCCGGCCGGGCCGCCTTCGTCGGCCGCTGGACCGACAATGGCGACTGCAGCGTCGTCACCCTGCTCGGCGAGGACGGGATCTTCATCGCCCCCAACGGCGCTCGCGGCAACTGGAACGTCGAAGGCTCGCAATTCACCCTGTCGGGCCCGGGCGGCTCGGTCAGCTGGTCGGTCTTCTTCAACGACCCGAACACGATGACCCTGACCAGCGCCGACGGGTCGCAGGCCCAGTCGACGCGCTGCTGAGGCGCGGCAGGGGACGAGCGGGGCGCCGCCGGCCTAGGCGGCGCTCCGGTCCATGACCGCGATCCGGACCGAATAGCGGCCGCGCTCCGGATCGCGCTCGAGGGTCGAGCGAAGCTGCCGGGCGAGGCCGGTGATGACCCGGTCGAAGCGGTCGGCGAGCGCTTCGTCGCGGGCGGCCTCGCCGGCGAGGCTGTCGACCTCGATCGACAGGCGCGCCGTTCCGGGCTCGGCCGACTCGAGCACGATCGACGCCTGGCCAGCGCCGCACAGCATTCCGAACTCGGCGATCTCGGTGACGAGGAAGGCGACCGACACCGCGACGTCCTGGGTGACGTGGACCGGCTCGACGTCGAGCCGCATCTGCATCGAGGCGGCCGCCGCCGGAGCGGTGGCGCGCAGGTTGGCCGCGAGCTCCGAGACCAGAGGCCGGAGGGCGACGCCGCGATTCTCCTCGAGCTCGGCATAATGGTTGCGGTGGACGACGGCGAGCGCGTCGACCCGGCGCTGGATCGAAGCATAAGCGGCGGCCGCGTCCTCGCTCCGGCTGCCGCGCGAATGGAGGTTGAGCAGCGAGGCGACGACCTGGAGGTTGTTCTTGACCCGGTGGTGGACCTCGCGGACGAGCTTGGTCTGGCGCTCGACCGCGGCCTCGAGCTCCGCCTCGTGGCGAGCGACCGTCCGGGTGACGTTGTCGAAGGCCAGGCCGAGCTCGCCGATCTCGCGGGCCGGCGACCGCAGGTTCGGAAGCTCGAGCGGTCGGTCGCCGGGGCGATAGGAGGAGACCACCCGCTGGATCGCCCCCAGCGGCCGAAGCAGCTGGCGGTTGACGATCCACCAGCCGGTGAGGCCGGCGGCCAGCCACATCACCACCGGCAGGAGGATGAGGAGGACGTCGATCGGCCGGATCGGGACCGCTCCCAGGGTGATCCGAAGCTGCAGCCGGTCCGCGATCGGGGCGTTGTCGCTGACCGTCTGGACGAAGGGCACCGGCTGATAGTCGTTGCGCAGCAGCATTCGCCGTCCGTCGCCGACCAGCTCGAGGTTGAAATTGGCTCGGGTGCCCGGGATGAAGGTGAGGTCGCGCAGCGCGTCGCGGCCGAACTCGACGACCGCCTCGACCGACCCGTCGCCGGCGCCGTCGAGCAGGGTCAGGCGCAGCGTCTCCCCGTCGGGGCTGATCTCCAGCCTCTCGCCGGAAGCGGGGCGCCGCGGCGGCGGGGTCGGCGCGAAGCCGGCGGAGGCGCAGCGCAGCTGGCTGCCGGGGCCGTAGAGGGCGTAGCGGCCGGGCGTCGATTGCAGGCTGGCCATTCGCCGCAGCAGGGTCTCGCAGACCCGGGCTTCGGGGGGCGCGGCGGCGACGGCGGCGCTCGCCGCCCGCATCGTGCCGACGGTGCGGCCGAGCAGCTCGTTGAGCCGCTGCGCCTTGACCTCGAGCCGGGCCAGCGTCTCCTCGGCGCGCTGCTCGCTATTCTCCTTGGCGCTGTAGAGGGAAGCGAGGATCGCGACGATGCCGAGCGGGAGCAGCGCCAGGCTGAGGATGAGCAGCATCTTGGGACCGGTCGACAGCCGGCTCCAGCGGGAGGCGAACCAGCCTCTCCCGACGTCGCTCACGAAAGTCTCGGACTCATGCGGACGTGGCGCTTATCCGAGCTTTCCAAGCAAATCGAGCATTTCCGGGGGAATGTCCTCGTCGACCATGCGCTGATAGGCCGAGCGCAAGGCGTTGCCGACCTCGCCCTGGGGGCGTTTCTTGCGGGCGGGCTGGGAAGGGTCGCGGATAAATTCGCTTTCGGTGTCGGGCTTGCGCCGGCGCTGGCTTTCCCTGTCGTCCTGAAGGCTCAACTTCTTTCACCCCTCACGGCCCGAAGCGCCGTGCCCGCAACCTTGTTTTCTCGCCTGCCGGACCAGCTTCAGCCCAGCCGTCCCACCCGAACAGACGCCAGTGTCGGCGGACCCGCATAATGGTGCCGCGCGGGCATGGAAACAAAAAACTCCGACGATTGTTCCACCCGCGTGCGAGGACGGGGCCGGGACTCTTTTTGCGCCTTTTCCGAGCGCCCGTCCGCCAGGGCTGCGGGGTTGCAATAGGGCTGAAAACCACCCCATAGGCCGCCAGTGTCTGCAAAGGAGTCGCAACCCAATGTCGCTCGGTGACGAACTGAAGCCGCATCTTCCATTTCTTCGCCGCTACGCGCGGGCTCTGACCGGCAGCCAGAGCCACGGCGACAATTTCGTGCGGGCGACGCTCGAGGCGATCGTCGCCGCGCCCGACGCCTTTCCGCGCGACGTCGATCCGCGCCTCGGCCTCTACCGGACCTTCCACGCCATCTGGTCGTCGGCGAACATCGAGGAGGAGCCGGGCCATGGCGGCAGCGACGATCCCGAAGGCATCGCCCAGGCCCGCCTCTCGCGGATCACTCCGCTCTCCCGCCAGGCGCTGCTGCTGACCGCGATGGAGGGCTTCACGCCCGAGGACACCGGCTATCTGATCGGCGCGTCGGCCGAGGAGGTGGAGGCGCTCGTCGCCGAGGCGCTCGCCGAGATCGAGCGGCAGACCCGCGCCGAGGTGCTGATCATCGAGGACGAGCCGATCATCGCGATGGACATCGAGACGATCGTCCGCGACCTCGGCCACAACGTCACCGGAGTCGCGGTCACCCGCGACGAGGCGGTGCAGCAGGCGATGGCCCGCCGCCCGAGCCTCGTCCTCGCCGACATCCAGCTCGCCGACGACAGCTCGGGCATCGATGCGGTCAAGGACATCCTGCAGGAGTTCCGGGTGCCGGTGATCTTCATCACCGCCTTCCCCGAGCGCCTGCTCACCGGCGAGCGGCCCGAGCCGACCTTCCTGATAACCAAGCCGTTCCAACGCTCTACGGTGAAGGCGCAGATCGCCCAGGCCTTGTTCTTCGACACCACCACCGTTCCGGCCTGACCCGGGAACCGGGGCGCGCAGCGAGCGTTGCCCGGCTGTAACGAATGGAACCTTGAACGGCGGAGCGGCGGCAGAAGATGGACCAGGAGCCGGACCACATCACCACGACCAGGGCCAGGGGCGGCACCACTCCCCACATGACGCGCTACGTGCTCGGCTGGGGCCTGGGGCTGGTCATCGTCATTTTCCTCATCCTGTTGCTTGTCTGGCGTTGAGGCCTATCTTGCCGGATGAAGCGGCGCCGTCCGGCGCCGGCCGGCGGGCTTTGTCATGTCGCGTATCTTAAGGGCTGGGTAATGGCGGTCAGCAAGCCGGTCGAGTTTGACGAGGAAACGAGCAGCGCCGGCGAGACCGTCCCTCTCGCCGACCCCGAGTTCAAGGAGCAGCTCGCCCAGGTCATCCCCCACCTGCGCGCCTTCGGCCGCTCGCTGTCGGGAAGCCGCGACCTCGCCGACGATCTCGTCCAGGAGACCCTGCTCAAGGCCTGGGCGGCGCGCAAGCGCTTCCAGGCCGGGACCAACATGCGCGCCTGGACCTTCATCATCCTCAGGAACCTGTTCCTCTCCCAGATGAGGCGGGCCCGATTCAAGGGCGAATGGGACGAGATCACCGCTTCCAGGCTGCTCGCCGCGCCGGCGAGCCAGGACCGGCATATCGAGCTTTCCGACATGCAGCGGGCGCTCCTCCATCTCCCGCAGCCGCAGCGCGAGGCCCTGATCCTGGTCGGCGCTGGCGGCTTCGCCTACGAAGAAGCGGCGGAGATTTGCGGCTGCGCCGTCGGCACGATCAAGAGCCGGGTGGCGCGCGGCCGGGTCGCGCTCGAAAATCTGATGAGCGAGGGCAAGCTGCCGTCGCGGCGCGAGCAGGTGACCACCGACCAGTCGGCGCTTCAGAGCATCATGAGCGAGGTGGACGAGCTCAGCCGGGACCGCGACCCCGGCGGGGGATTTTGAGGACTCTCGCGGTCAGTCGAGACGGGCGAGCAGATCCTCGAACTTCTTGAGCGAGCGCATTTCTCCGTCCATGTGGAAGGCATGACGCAAGGCATCGCCAATCCCGGCGTGCACGGTGGGCGGGGCCACCTTGACGAAGCGGCGCGAATCGCCGGCGGCCATGGCCATGATGTTCGAATTCAGATGTTCCACGCTCGCTCAACGTGCGGTGCCGGGTACAGTTTCATCCGTTCCGCCCCCTGATCGGAAGCAGAAGCCGGGCTGTGGTATGAATGAAACACAGTCTAAACGAGCCGTTAACGACGCGATCGAGCGCGCAAGGGCGCATTCGCCTTTCCTTCGGCTGCAGCTCGAGCGCTTTCCGGCCATCGCCGGGCTCCTCGCCGGCGGCGGAGTCGCGGCCGCCCTCGCCGCGGCCCGGGCCGAGGGGGAGGTGGAGGATCCGGCGGCGGCGCTCCGCCGCGAACGCAGCGCCCATGCTCTGGCCCTCGGCCTCGCCGACCTCGCCGGAGCGCTCGCGCTGGAAGAGGTCACCGCCGAGCTGTCCGCGCTCGCCGACCGCTCGCTGGCCCGGGCGATCCAGGCCGCCTTCGCCGAGCGGACGCCGGGCGAGCCGGCTCGGGGCTTTGCCGCCATCGCGCTCGGCAAGCTCGGCGGCGGCGAGCTCAATTATTCCTCCGACGTCGATCTCGTCCTCGTCTACGATCCGGCGACGCTGCCGTGCCGGGACCGCGAGGAGCCCGGCCAGGCGGCGCTTCGCATCGCCCAGCGCATGGTCGAGCTGCTGCAGAAGCGGACCGAGGACGGCTATGCCTTCCGGGTCGACCTTCGGCTGAGGCCCTCGCCCGAGGTGACTCCGATCGTTCTGCCGGTCGACGCGGCGATCAGCTATTACGAATCCTCGGCGCTGCCCTGGGAACGCGCCGCCTTCGTTCGCGCCCGAATGGCGGCGGGCGACGCCGGCCTCGGCCGCTACTTTCTCGACGCGCTGCACCCGTTCGTCTGGCGGCGGTCGCTCGATTTCGGCGCGATCGGCGAGCTTCAGTCGATCACCCGGCGGATCCGCGACCATTATGCCCAGGGCCAGGCCTTCGGCCCCGGCTATGACGTCAAGCGCGGGCGCGGCGGCATCCGCGAGGTCGAATTCTACGTTCAGATCCACCAGCTCATCCATGGCGGGCGCGAGCCGACGCTGAGAGCGGCGGCGACCCTGCCGGCGCTCGCCGCGCTTGCCGATGCCGGCCGGGTCGCGCCCGAAACCGCGACGACGCTCGCCGGCGCCTACCGGTTGCTGCGCACGCTCGAGCATCGGCTGCAGATGGTCGACGATCGACAGACCCACGCCGTCCCGGCCGATGCCGATGCCCTCGACAATGTCGCGCGCCTGGGCGGCTTCGAGAGCGGAGCGGACCTGCTCGCCTCGGTCGAGGGGCCGGTCGAGCGGGTCAGCCGGATCTACGATTCGCTCGCCGGCCAGCCGGAGCGCCGGCTTCCGACCGGCGCCTCGGCGCTTGAAGCCCATCTCGAGCGTGCCGGCTTCGAGGATGCCGGAGCCGCCCGGCTTCGCATCGAGGGCTGGCGCGGCGGCCGGGCGCGGTCGCTGCGCGGCCCCCCCTCGCAGGAGGCGTTCGAGGCGATGCTGCCGGTGCTGATCGAGGCGTTCGGCCATTCTTCCGATCCGATGCGCGCGCTGAACCGGTTCAGCGATCTGGTCGAGCGGCTCCCGAGCGGGGTCAATTTCTACCGGCTGCTCGGGGCTCGGCCCGGTCTCACCGAGCATCTCGCCGCCATCCTCAGCCATGCGCCGGCCCTGGCCGAGCAGCTCGGCCGCCGGCCCGAGCTGCTCGACGGCCTGATCGACGCCAGCGCCTTTGCGCCCGCCCCGTCCGCGGAGGCGCTGATCCTCGACTTCGCCCGCGCCGATCGGGCCGGCGACGATTATCAGCTGCTGCTCGACCGCGTTCGAAGCCGGGTCAACGAGCGGCGCTTCGCGCTCGGCGTGCAGCTCGTCGCGGGCCGCAGCGATCCGATCGACGTCGCCGAAGGCTATTCACGGGTGGCCGAAGCCGCGATCAACGTGCTGGCGCGCGCCACAATCGCGGAATTCGAGGCCCGGCACGGCCGGGTGCCGGGCTCCGAGATGCTCGTCCTCGGGCTCGGCCGGCTCGGCGGCGAGGCGCTGACCTTCGCGTCGGACCTCGACCTCGTCTATCTGTTCAGCGGCACCCACGAGGCCGAGTCGGACGGCGCGAGGCCTCTGCGCGCCACCGATTATTTCAATCGCCTCGCGCCTCGCATCACCGCGGCCCTTTCCGTGCCGACGGCGGCCGGGCCGCTCTACGAGGTCGATACCCGGCTTCGCCCCGACGGCACCGACGGCATGCTCTCGATCAGCCTTGAAAGCTTCGCCCGCTACCAGCGCGAGCAGGCCTGGACCTGGGAGCATATGGCGCTGCTGCGCGCCCGGCCGGTCTACGGATCGCCGGTCGCCCGGGCTGAGCTCCGGCGGATCATCGACGAGAGCCTGAGGCGCCCGCGCGACCCGGCCCAGCTCACCGCGGACTCGGCGCTGATGCGGGCCGAGATCGCCGCCCACAAGCCGCCGCGGGGACCGTTCGACATCAAGCACGGCCCGGGCGGACTGATCGACCTCGAATTCGCCGTCCACACCCTCCAGCTGCGCCACCTGGTCGGCCTGCATCCGCGTCTAGAGCTTGCGCTCGCCGACCTCGCCGAGGCCGGCCTCGTCCCGCCGGACATCGATCCGGCGCTTCGCCTGCTCGCGCGCATGCTGATCATGTTCCGGCTGGTCTCGCCGACCTCGGCCGAGCCTCCCGAGCCGACCCGCGCGCTCGTCGCTCGGTCGTGCGGCTTCGGCGGCTGGGCGGAGCTGCTTGCGGCGCACGACCAGGCACGGCAGAGGATCTCGCAATTGTGGCTCGCGGTGCAGGGAGGATGAGATGCTGAACGAAGGAGACCGGGTGCCGGACGTGAAGCTCGAGGGGATGAGCGGCGAGCCGGTCAGCCCCGCCGATTTCCGCGGCAACAAGCTGGTTCTCTATTTCTATCCGAAGGACGACACGTCCGGCTGCACGAGGGAGGCGCAGGATTTCACCGCGCTTGCCGCCGACTTCGAAAAGGAGGCGACCTGGATTCTCGGGGTCTCGAAGGACAATCCGGCGAGCCACGCCCGGTTCACCGACAAATACGGCCTCAAGGTGAGGCTCGCCAGCGATTCCGACGGCTCGGTCTGCGAGGCCTTCGGCACCTGGACGGAGAAATCCATGTACGGCCGCAAATATATGGGCATCGAGCGCGCCACCTTCCTGGTCGACCGGGACGGCGTGGTGAAGCGGGTCTGGCGCAAGGTGAAGGTGCCCGGCCACGCCGCGGAAGTGCTGGAGGCGGCGAAGGAGCTGCCGTGACCGCGGCGACGGCGGAACGGCTTCGGAATCGCGGCGTTTCTGCAGCGATGATCAACCCCTTCACCTTTCCCGCTTTGGGCGGCGCGCTGCTCGCGGCGGCGGCGATCGGAGTCCATCTCGGGGAAAGCTCGATCGATCTCATCAACCCGATCTACTTCCAGGGGCCGGCCGTCCATCCGCGCGACCGCGGAGTGGCGCTCGACGAGCGTTCGCTGCCGTCGCGGCCGCCGGCTTATGGCGAGCTTTATGGCTGGGCCGAGGGCGGCGCCGCGCGGGCCGCCGATTGCGGCGATTGCGACGCTCTGAGGGCCCGCGACGCCTATGCCTATCGCGAGGCCTATGCCTATTTGGCTCAGGTCCCCTATTTCGGCGGGCGCCAGGAAGCCGCCGCGGTCGAGGCGGCCGAACCGGTCGCGGTCCATTCCGGGGTCCCCGAAGCGGCCATGGCCGAGCCGTTCGTCGAGGCGCCGGAGCCGGTGCTTCGCTACGCCCATTATCCGGTCGCCGCCGAGGAAGCCGCCAAGGAAGCGGTCGCGGCGGCCGCCAAGGATGATCCGGACTATTATTCCGAATAGTCGATCCTGATCCGCGCCGCCGCCTGGGTCGCGAGCGCGCGCGCCTCGTCGGTGGTCGCCGCCCGCGCCAGCGCCACGCCCATCCGCCGGTGGCGGCGGGTGGTCGGCTTGCCGAACAGGCGCAGGTCGACCTCGGTCTCGCCTGGCGCGCCGGACACTCCGAGCGCGAGCGCCTCGGCGACGCCGTCGAAGCGGAACCGCTCCGCCTCGCGGTCGGCGAGGATGACCGCCGAGGCCGAGGGGCCGCGCAGCCTGACCGGCGGGATCGGGAGGCCGAGCAGGGCGCGCGCGTGGAGGTCGAACTCGGACAGCGACTGCGAGACGAGGGTGACCATGCCGGTGTCGTGGGGCCTCGGGCTGAGCTCGGAGAAGATCGCCTCGTCGCCGACGATGAAGAACTCGACCCCGAACAGCCCGTAGCCGCCGAGGTCGTCGACCACTCGCGCCGCCATCGCCTGCGCCTGGGCCAGCGCCGGCCCGGCCATCGCCATCGGCTGCCAGCTCTCCCGATAGTCGCCGAGCTCCTGACGGTGACCTATTGGCGGGCAATATGATATGCCCTCGCGCCCCCTCACCGTCAGCAACGTGATCTCATAGTCGAAGGCGACAAATTCCTCGACGATCACCCGCGGCCGGTCGCCGCGCATGTTGGCGACGGCGTCTCGCCACGCCGCCGCCAGCTCGGCCTCGGCTCGAACCAGGCTCTGGCCCTTGCCCGACGAGGACATGACCGGCTTCACGACGCAGGGCAGGCCGGTATGGGCAGCCGCCTCGATCACCTCCCCCAGGCTCTCGGCGAAGCGGTAGCGGGACGTGCGCAGGCCGAGCCCCTCGGCGGCGAGGGTGCGGATCGCGTCCCGGTTCATGGTCATCGCCGCGGCGCGCGCCGAGGGCACCACCGTCCAACCTTCGCCCTCGAGCGCCTGCAGCTCTTCGGTGCGGATCGCCTCGATCTCCGGCACGATGAAGTCCGGACGATGCTTCTCGACCGCGGCTCGCAGAAGCGCTGCGTCGAGCATCGGGAAGACCTCGAAGGCGTCCGCCATCTGCATCGCCGGCGCGCCGGCATAGCTGTCGCAGGCGACGACATGGGCGCCCAGGCGCTTGGCGGAGATGACGAACTCGCGGCCGAGCTCGCCCGCGCCCAGCAGCATGATCCTGGCGGTGAATGACATCGGCGCTTCTCCCCGGTGGCGCCCGCCGGTACAGGGGCGGGCCCGGAGAGGAAAGAGATGGAATCGCTCGCTTCGGCCTGTCGCTCCGTGCTGCTGACGGCCGATCCGGGCGCCAAGGTCAAGGCCGCGCGGGCGGCGGCTCGGGCGTGGCGCCGGGGCGCGCTCGCCCATGAGTTCGACGTGACGATGCCCGATCGCCCGGCTCGACCGGCGCGCCCGGAGCTGCTGGCGCCGGCAAAGATGCCCAAGCGGGGCAAAGCGGGCTCGGCGCGGGGCCGGGTCGCCATGCTTCACGCGCTCGCCCATATCGAGTTCAGCGCGATCGACCTCGCCTTCGACATGGCCGGGCGCTTCGGCGCTCGGTTCCCGCGCGCCTTCGCCGACGATTGGATCGCGGTCGGCGCCGACGAGGCGATCCATTTCGCGCTGCTCGACCGCCGGCTTGGAACCCTCGGCTCCGGTTACGGGGCGCTGCCCGCCCATGACGGGCTGTGGGAGGCGGCCGAGGCGACCGCCGGCGACGCGCTGGCCCGGCTGGCGGTGGTGCCGATGGTGCTGGAGGCGCGAGGCCTTGACGTCACCCCGGCGATCGCCTCGTCGTTCGAGACGGCCGGCGACCCGAGGTCGGCGGCGCTTCTCGCCCGCATCTATCGCGACGAGATTCGCCACGTCGCCGCCGGGACGCGATGGTTCGCCTTCGGCTGCGAAGCGCGCGGTTGCGCCGTCGTTGCGCACTGGCAACGACTGATTCGACGATACTTCCGAGGCAGCCTGAAGCCGCCATTCAACGACTCAGCGCGCGGTGAAGCCGGTCTGTCCCGCGATTTCTATGCAGGGGTTGCCGGGGTCGGAATTGCTTAACATTCTGCGGCCACACGTTCGGGGTGGGCACCTTCCGACGTCATAAGCGGGGCACAAGCCCATTTTTTATCAGGCGGCCGCCATTCTTGGCCGTCGCGGCCCGAGCGGGGCCGACGTTGGGGAAGATGATGACCAATTTCGTACCGACGGCCAACGCGAGCCTCACCCCGAGGTTCCGTAATCTCTTCAAACCACGCGACATTTTTCTCCACGACGGCAAGAGCCTGAGGCGCTTCACGATTGGCGCGCGGGTCCAGATGGCGGCCGCCCTGGCCGCCTTCCTGATTCTCGCCTGGTCCGCCTTCGCGACCTTCCAGGCGGTCTCGGCGATGAACGGCGACGTCGCCCAGATGGAGCGCCAGCTCGCCAAGATGCAGCGCGACGTCGCCGCGATGCGCACCCAGACCCGCAACCACGCCCAGCTGCTCGAGCGCCGCCAGGCCTTCCTCGCCCGCGTGCTTTCCGGCGACGCCGACGCCAGCCAGCTGGCGGCGCTGCTCCCCGCCGAGGAGCGCACCCCGCACAACGCGATGTCGCAAAGCTACGCCCAGGTGGACGGCATGCAGATGGCCCTCGCCGAGCGCGCCCAGGACGCGACGGCTCAGCGCTATCGCGAGACCGCTCGGGTGCTTCGCCGGCTCGGCGTCAACCCCGCGCTCATCCATCGCGCCGCCGGCGGCGTCGGCGGTCCGTTCGAAGCCGCCGATGCGAGCAACGCCGATCCGCGCTTCCGCGAGCTGTTCGTCAGCTGGCGCCGCCTCGAGCAGCTCGAGCAGGCGGTGATCGCCATCCCGTCCGCCCGTCCGCTGCGCAGCTCGGCCAATTTCACCAGCGGCTTCGGAGTCCGCTCCGACCCGTTCCGCGGCCGCGCCGCGATGCACGGCGGAGTCGATCTGGCCGGCCCGCTCGGCACCCCGGTCTATGCGACCGCGGACGGCATCGTCGGGCGCTCCGAATGGAATAATGGCGGCTACGGCAACCTCGTCGAGATCAACCACGGCCAGGGCATCCAGACCCGCTACGGCCACCTCTCGCGGCTGGTGGCTCGGGCCGGCCAGCGCGTCCGCCGCGGCGACCTGATCGGCCTGATGGGCTCGACCGGCCGCTCGACCGGAAGCCACCTCCACTACGAAGTGCGCATCGACGGCCGGGCGGTCAATCCGGCTCCGTTCATGCAGTCCAGCGACATGCTGCTGGCGCTCCAGCGCCGGGCCGAGAGCAACCCGCCGATCGCGCTCGGCGGACCGACCGGCGGTTCGCGCTAGGCTGAATCGACATTCAGCGCATCCAGATCATGGATGCGGCGAGCTGGATGAAGCTGAGGAAGTGAAGGGCTCTCCGGTCGTAGCGCGTGGCGAGGCGGCGGAAGTGCTTAAGCTTGTTGAAGCATCGCTCGATCCGG
>DATMVG010000038.1:0-8722 GCA_035563315.1 Allosphingosinicella sp.
CCTTTATTATCTGCAGAACCCGCTCGAAATCCCGCAGCTTTGGGACGGCGGCATGTCGTTCCACGGGGGCGTCGTCGGCGTCTCCCTCGGCATCGTGTGGATGGCCCGGCGCCACGGGCTCGATTGGCTCCGGATCCACGATTACGTCGCATGCTGCATCCCCTTCGGGCTGTTCCTCGGCCGCCTCGCCAATTTCGTGAACGCCGAGCTGTGGGGCCGGGAGACCGACGTCCCGTGGGCGATCCGCTTTCCCGAGGTCCAGGACGGCCTCGCCTTCCTCGGCCCGCCGCGCCATCCGAGCCAGCTCTACGAGGCGGTCCTGGAGGGCATCGTCCTGTTCATCGTCCTGTGGTTCCTGTTCTGGCGGACCCGCGCCCGCTACCAGCCCGGCAAGCTGGTCGGCGCCTTCATCCTCGTTTACGGGCTCAGCCGCTTTGTCGTCGAATTCGTCCGCGAGGCGGACCAGCATCTGGCGGAGTTCGTCCGGATGACTCACCTGCACATGGGCCAGTGGCTGTCGCTGCCGATGATTCTCGGCGGCCTCTATCTCGTCCTCACCGCGAGCAGGCGCGCGGAGCGGGTCCGGCCCGTCGATGACTCCGGCTGAAGACAGGCTGAGACGGCGGATCGCCAAGGAGGGACCGATCAGCGTCGCCGACTACATGGCCGAGGCGAATGCCTTTTATTATGCCGACCGAGACCCGATCGGAGCGGCCGGCGACTTCACCACGGCGCCCGAGATCAGCCAGATGTTCGGCGAGCTGGTCGGCGTCTGGCTCGTCGATCTGTGGCTGAGAGCCGGGAAACCCAACTCGGCGCGCTTCGTCGAACTGGGCCCGGGCCGCGGCACGCTGGCGCAGGACGCGTTGCGGGCGATGCGCGCCGCCGGCCTCGATCCGCCGATCGAGCTGGTCGAGACGAGCCCTCTCTTGCGCCGGGTCCAGGCGGAGCGGCTGCCGGGGGCGCGCTGGCACGACGACGTTTCCGGCCTTCCGCGGGACGGGCCGCTGCTGATCGTCGCCAATGAGTTCTTCGACGCCTTGCCGGTCCGCCAATATGCCCGCGGCGGCGGCGAGCTTCGCGTCACATGGGCCGGCGGCCGCTTCGTCCGCGACTGTGCCGACGAGATCGCCGAGGATTCCCCCGCCTCGACCGCGCTCGTCCGCACCCTCGCGGACCGCCTCGCCGTCCAGGGCGGCGCCGCGCTGATCGTCGATTACGGCCACGACGGCGCAGGAGTCGGCGACACGCTCCAGGCGGTCAGCGGCCATGCCTATGCCGACCCCTGGCAGGCGCCGGGAACACGCGATCTCACCGCCCATGTCGACTTCGCGGCGCTGGCCGGGGCGGCTCGCGGCGAGGGCGTCGCCGCCTTCGGTCCGGTCGCTCAGGGGGATTGGCTCGAGGCCATGGGCATCCAGCTGCGCTCGGCCGCGCTCGCCAAAGCCTCGCCGGGCCGCACCGAAGAGATCGCCGCCGCCCGCGAGCGGCTGATCGCGCCCTCGCAAATGGGCCGGCTGTTCAAGGTGCTCGCGCTCGCCGCGCCGGCCTGGCCCGAGCCGGCGGGGTTCCGGTGAGCGAGGTCACTTTCCGCGACGCCGGGCCCGGCGATTCCGCCGCGGTGGCCGAGCTCGGGCGGCAAAGCTTCGTCGAGACGTTCGGCCACCTCTACTCGCCCGAGAATCTGGCCGCTTTCCTGGTCAATCACAACGAGGCCAACTGGCATGCCGAGCTGTCGGATCCGCGCTTCGCCGTCCGGCTCGCCGAAGCGGGCGGCCGGGCCGTCGCCTATTGCAAGCTCGGCCCGCCGTCGCTTCCCTTCGAGGTGAAGGCGCCGACCGTCGAGCTTCGCCAGTTCTACGTGCTCAGGCCATGGCAGGGGGCCGGCCTCTCGGCCGAGCTGATGGACTGGGCCCTGGGCGAGGCGCGCCTGCGCGGAAGCGAGGAGATGTATCTGTCGGTGTTCGTCGACAATCGCCGCGCCCGCCGCTTCTACGAGCGTTACGGCTTCGAATATGTCGGCACCTACCATTTCATGGTCGGCACCCATGCCGACGACGACCTGATCATGCGGCTGAGGCTGTCGCGGTGAGCCTCGACGCCATCCGCTCCGGCCTGATCGCCGCTCCCCACGCCTTTTTCGGCCGGGGCGGGGGCGTGTCGAAGGGTCTCTTCGCCGGCCTCAACATCGGCTGGGGCTCCGGCGACGATCGCGAGGCGATCGCCGAGAATCGCCGGCGCGCCGTCGCCGCCGCGGCGCCGGCCGCCCGGCTCGTGACCGTTCACCAGGTCCATTCGCCGACCGCGGTCGTCGCCGTCGCCCCCTGGCCCGACGACGCGCGGCCGCACGCCGACGCGATCGTCGCCGACCGCCCAGGGCTCGCGCTCTGCATCCTGACCGCGGACTGCGCCCCGGTCCTGCTCGCCGACGCCGAGGCGGGCGTGATCGGCGCCGCCCATGCCGGCTGGAAGGGCGCCCTCGCCGGAATCGTCGAAGCGGTCGTCGCGGCGATGGAATCCCTCGGCGCCGACCGCGGCAGGATCGCCGCGGCGGTCGGCCCGGCCATCGCCCGGAGGAGCTACGAGGTCGACGAGGCCTTCCGCCGCCGCTTCGGCGAAGCCGATCCCGGGCATGACCGCTTTTTCACCCCCGGACGGGGCGGGCGTCACCAGTTCGACCTCGAAGGCTTCGTCCTCGCCCGGCTCGCCGCCGCCGGGGTCACCCGTGCCCAGGGCATGGGGCTCGACACCTATTCCGATCCGGACCGATTCTTCAGCTACCGCCGAGCGACCCACCGCGGCGAGCCGAATGTCGGCCGCCAAGGCTCGATCATCGCCCTCGAGAAGTGAGCCTCGCCCGGCTCTTCATCGGGTGGGCGCCGCGGCGGCCCCGTAGAGCGCGGCCTCGGCGCCGGTCAGCCGAGCCCACATCTGGTCGCCATGGCTGTAATGCCACCATTCGGTGGGATTCGAGCAGAAGCCGGCCTCGACCATCAGCCAGTAGAGCAGCCTGCGGTTCGACCGCGCTTCGTCGTCGGAAAGCGCCAGCCGATCGCCGGACCGGTTCCGTTCGAAATGATCGACATGGGCGATCGCGCTGACGTCGTCGAAGATCGAGCCCATCCAGAGCCGCTCGGCGGTATCGACCCAGCAGATCGAGAGATCGACGGCGCCTCCCGTCAGGTGCGGCGCGGGCGAGGCCCGATCGGTGGTGGGAGCCGACCAGTAGGACGACACCTCGGCGCGCAAGCGGTCCTCGTCGAGGCCGGGCCGACGGCGACGCAGCTCCGCCGGCATCCAGACGTCGTGGAAATAGGCCTGGACCCGGTCGGGCCGCCACGCGTCGAACAGCCAAAGCCCGAGACCTTCCTCGCCCAGCCGGCGGTCCACTCCGGCGAGGCGCTCGGCGACGCCCTCCCTGACCCACAGTCCGGCGACGGATCCGGGGATCGGCGCGTAATGGGGCGGATTGCGCCGGCTGGCGTAGAAATTCTCGCCGCGAAGGCCGAAGCTTCGGATGTCGACGAGAGCCTCGGCGCCGGCGGCCGACGTCGGGTCCAAGGGGTGGGCGCGGTAGCCGCGTTTCAGCGCCAGGGCTTCGGCCTGCGGCGGGACCGGCCGTTCGCGAAGCGGGGCGAGGCTGCCGAAAGCAGACTGGAGATCCGGCCGGTCGGAAGTCATTCAACGATCCCGGGCATGTCGCCGACACCTAGGACGCGGCTGGCGCCGGTGGCAAGCTTGCCATCCCGCGCGGACATCCGTGCGCGACGGCCGGGCTAGCGGGCGGGCGCCATCATCGGCTAGGAGCCTCGCGCACCAGGAGACGCTCCCATGGAAGACGAAGCCGACCTCACCGGCGCGACGCCGCGGCGCCGCCCCAAGCCGGACGTGCTCGAGATCGGCGGACGCCGGCTCAAGCCGTCCACCCTGATGATGGGCCACGGCTTCGATCCGGGCCTGTCGGAAGGGTCGCTGAAGCCGCCCATCTTCCTCACCTCGACCTTCGTCTTCGAGAGCGCCGCCGCTGGCAAGCGCCATTTCGAGGGCGTCACCGGAAAGCGGCCGGGCGGCGCCGAAGGGCTCGTCTATTCGCGCTTCAACGGGCCCAACCAGGAGATACTCGAGGACCGGCTCAGCGTTTGGGAAGATGCCGAGGACGCGCTCTCCTTCTCCAGCGGAATGTCGGCGATCACGACCCTGCTCCTCGCCTTCGTCCAGCCCGGCGACGTCGTCGTCCATTCGGGTCCGCTCTATGCGGCGACCGAGACCCTGATCGCCCGAATCCTCGGCCGCTTCGGGGTCAGCTGGCTCGATTTCCCCGCCGGCGCGACCCAGCAGGAGATCGAGCAGGTGCTCGAGCGAGCCGCGCGCCAGGGCCGGGTCTCGCTCATCTATCTCGAGAGCCCGGCCAACCCGACCAACGCCCTGGTCGACGTCCAGGCCGTGGCCGCGGCTCGGGCGGCCGTGCTTGACGGCAGGCCTCCGATCGCGATCGACAACACCTTCCTCGGCCCGCTCTGGCATCATCCGCTACGCCACGGCGCCGACCTTTCCGTCTATTCGCTGACCAAATATGCGGGCGGGCATTCGGACCTTGTCGCGGGCGGGATCACCGGCTCCAAGGACCTCATCAACACCATCCGCATGCTGAGGAACACGATCGGCACGATAACCGATCCCAACACCGCCTGGATGCTGCTGAGGAGCCTCGAGACCCTGGAGCTCAGGATGACCCGGGCCGGCGAGAATGCCGCCAGGGTGTGCCGGTTCCTGCGCGGCCATCCCAAGGTGGAGAGCGTCGGCTATCTCGGCTTCCTCGAAGAAGGCGGCGACGCCCGGCAGGCGGATATCTACCGCCGCCATTGCACCGGCGCCGGCTCGACCTTCTCGCTCTACCTGAAAGGCGGCGAGACCGAGGCCTTCGCCTTCCTCGACGCGCTCAAGATCGCCCATCTCGCGGTGAGCCTGGGCGGCACCGAGACCCTCGCCAGCGCGCCCGCCGCGATGACCCACCTCTCGGTCCCGCCCGAGCGCAAGGCGGCCCTGGGGATCACCGACAACCTCGTCCGGGTGTCGATCGGGGTCGAGGATGCGGGCGATCTCATCGCCGACTTCGACCAGGCGCTGGGGGCGGTCGGATAGAGTCTGTCCGGCTGAAGCTGAATCGTTTCCCGGCGAAGGCCGGGACCCAGTCCTTCCGACAGGGCCACTGGACCCCGGCCTGCGCCGGGGAACAGACGCTTCCACTTCAATGGGACAGTCTCTAGCGCCTCGAATAAGCTCCGGCGGGGTGATCAGCCTTCCTTGGCTGCGGCAGGCGACCGGCGCCGGCGGCCTTGCCGGCGGTCGCGCCAATCGAGCACCTCCCAGCCCTGCTGTCGCGCCAGCTTGGCGAGCCGGGAGTCGGCATTGGCGGCGAAGGCCTCGTCGGCCCAGCGGTGGACGTGCTCGTCGGAGATATGGTCGGAGTAGAAGCGGATGTGGACGGCCTCGCGCTCGAGGCCCTCGCGCTGGAGCCAGGCTTCGATCATGTCGAGCTTGCCGAGGCCGTAGCAATTGGCGCCGTCGATCCTGGCCACGACCCGGCCGCGCGAATCGGGCAGAGTCTCGGTGGCGATGACGTCGTCGAAGCCCAGGCGCCGGGCGATCGCCGCGGCGTAGAGGCGGTAGGAAGCGGTGGCCAGCACCAGCCGGCGCCCGGCCGCTCGGTCCTCGGCGATCCGGGTCCTCGCGCCGGCGAGGATGTTGGTGCGCAGCTGCCGGTCGGCGAAGCTCTCCACGACCGGCTCGAGCCGCTCGGGGGAAGGACGGCCGACCAGCAGCCGGTAGTTGATCTCCTTGAGTCGGGCCCGGTCGATCATGCGCAGCGCATAGAGCAGGCCGGTGACCGCCAAAGCGGGCGTCAGAAGCAGCCGCCAAGGCGCCAGCCGGACCATGGCGTGGATCAGGAACAGCCCGTAGGTCGGGCGCCGGGTCACCGTCTTGTCCATGTCGTAGATGGCGAGCGCGCCGGTCCGGGCGACGGGCGTCGGCGGGGATGGGTCGGCGCTCTCCATAGCTCTTCGCTTGCCGCTTGCCGGGAATTGAAGCACTAGTCGCCGTTGCATGACGGTAACAGCCGATTTCGCTCAGCAGCTTGAGGACGGGCGGTGCGTGCTGCGCTTCAGCGGCAACCTCACCCTGCTGCGCGTGCGCAAGCTTTCCGAGCAGCTCAAGGAGATCGACGCCGAGCGGCTCGTCGTCGACCTTAGCGAGGTCGAGCGGATGGACACGGTCGGCGCCTGGCTGGTCCACAAGCTCGAGCGCGACCGCGGCGCGACGATCGTCGGGGCGACCGAGGACCAGCAAATGCTGATCGATCACGTCACCCGCGCCGACCAGCCGGTCAAGGTCCGGCGCGAATACGAGCCGCCGCTTCGCCAGTTCGTCGGCGAGCTCGGCGTGGCGACCCAGACCGCGCTCGGCACGATGGTCGGCCTGCTCGGCTTCTTCGGGGCGCTTCTGATCGCCGTCGCCAACGTCATCCGCCATCCGCGCCGCTTCCGATTCAACGCGGTGGTGACCCGATTCGACGTGGTCGGCGTCAGAGCGCTCGGAATCATCGGCCTGATGAGCTTCCTGGTCGGGATCGTCGTCGCTCAGCAGGGCGCGGTCCAGCTCCGTCAGTTCGGAGCGGAGATCTACACGATCAACCTGATCGGCCGGAGCGCCGTCAAGGAGCTCGGCGTCCTGATGACGGCGATCATGGTCGCCGGGCGGTCCGGCTCCGCCTTCGCCGCCCAGATCGGCTCGATGAAGCTCAACGAGGAGGTCGACGCGATGCGCACGATCGGCGTGTCGCCGATGGAGGCGCTCGTCTTCCCGCGGGTCCTCGCGACCGTCCTGATGATGCCTCTGCTCGGCTTCTACGCGGCGATCATGGCGGTCATCGGCGGCGGCATCTTCACCTGGTTCGCGCTCGATATCCCGCCGATCACCTTCGTCCAGCGAATCCGCGAGGTCGTGCCGGACACCGATCTCTACCAGAGCCTGATCAAGGCGCCGGTCTTCGGCCTGATCATCTCGATGGCGGGCTGCTACCAGGGCCTGCAGGTCGAGGGGAATGCCGAGGATGTCGGCCTTCGCACCACCACCGCCGTCGTCCAGGGCATCTTCCTGGTCATCGTGCTGGACGCCTTCTTCGCCGTCTTCTTCACCGAGATAGGCTGGCTGTGATGGCCGAAGCCGAGCCGATCGTCCGGGTCCGCGGACTCGTCAACCGCTTCGGCGAGCAGCTCGTCCATGACGGGCTGGAGCTCGACGTTCGGCGCGGCGAGATCCTCGGCGTCGTCGGCGGCTCGGGGACGGGCAAATCGGTGCTCATGCGCTCGGTCATCGGGCTCCAGTCGCCGGCGGACGGGGCCATCACGGTGTTCGGCGAATCGATGATCGACCGCGACGAGGAGGAGGCGAAGCATGTCCGCCGCCGCTGGGGCGTGCTGTTCCAGGGCGGCGCCCTCTTCTCGACGCTGACCGTCGCCGAGAACGTCCAGGTGCCGATCAAGGAATTCTATCCCGGCATCGACCAGGATCTGCTCGACGAGATCGCCGCCTACAAGATCTCGATGAGCGGCCTCAACGTCGACGCCGGCGCCAAATATCCCTCCGAGCTGTCCGGAGGAATGCGCAAGCGCGCCGGCATCGCGCGCGCGCTCGCTCTCGATCCGGAGCTCCTGTTCCTCGACGAGCCGACCGCCGGCCTCGATCCGATCGGGGCCGCCGCCTTCGACCAGCTCATCCTCGAATTGCGCGACGCGCTCGGGCTCACCGTCTTCCTGATCACCCACGACCTCGACACGCTCTACGCGATCTGCGACCGGGTGGCGGTGCTGGCGGACCGCAAAGTCGTCGCGGTCGGGCCGATTCCGGAATTATTGGCTTTGGACCACGAGTGGATTCAGGACTATTTCAAGGGTCCGCGCGGCCGCGCCGCCGCGACCATTGCTGAACGCGAAGAGGCCGCGACCTGATGGAAACCCGATCCAACCAGATCCTCGTCGGCAGCATCACGCTGGGGCTGATCGCCGCCCTGGCGGTGTTCATCGTCTGGCTGAGCCAGGTCGGCGACGGCGCCGAGAAGACCTACGACGTCTTCTTCCAGCAATCGGTCGAGGGCCTCGCCAAGGGGACCTCGGTCACCTATCGCGGAGTGCCGGTCGGCCAGATACGCTCGATCAACCTCGAGCCCGCCAGCCCGCAATTCATCCGGGTCAGGGTCACCGTTCGCGACGAGACTCCGGTCCTGGTTGGAACGACGGCGACGATCCGCGGCGTCGGCTTCACCGGCGTCTCCCAGATCCAGCTCGACCCGCCGGAGCCGGCCCCGGGCCGCCCCGCCTCGCGCGAGGAGCTTCGCTGCCCCGAGCAGAATGCCCAGTCCGAATGCCCCTACGGCTATCCGGTCATTCCGACCCGGCCGGGCGCTCTCGGCCAGCTGCTCAACACCGCGCCCGAGCTGCTCGAACGCGTCTCGGCGCTCACCGAGCGGCTGACGGAATTGCTGTCCGACCGGAACCAGGAATCGCTGGCCGGGATCCTCGACCATTTCGAGGAAGTGAGCCGCAACCTCGCCGAGCGGTCGCCCGAAATCGCCGCCACCCTCGCCGAGGCCCGGGTCGCCCTCGCCCAGGCCGGAACCGCCGCCGAGCGGATGGGCCGGCTGGCCGGCTCCACCGAGAACCTG
>DATMVG010000039.1:0-3465 GCA_035563315.1 Allosphingosinicella sp.
GACACCAGCGGCAACGGCAACAACGTCCCGCGCTCCTTCCCGAAATTCGCGAATCTGACCGCGGTCAGCCGCCGTTCCGCCGACGCTTTGCTGTTCCGGGGCGGCACCGACTTCGCCTTACTCAACAGCGTCGTCGCCGGCGGCCCGATCTGCCTCGACGTCGACAATGGCGACGTGACGATGCAGGCGGCGGGCGCAGCGCCTGAAGAGACAGGCCCGCCAATCTTCCGCTCCGCTTTCTTCTCCTGCGCCAACCCGTTCCGCGACGAGGCGGACGTGACGGCGGCACAGATTGCGGCGATCTTCAACGGCAACAACAATGTCGCGAACGGGGTGTCGACGCTCCAGAACGGTTTCGTCAACGGGCCGAACGAGAGCGGAGTCGTCGCGACCGGCGCTACAGCAACCAGCGCCTTCTTCCAGAATGTCGGCTATATCGGCGCCGTCCGCGACGCTGCCGACACCTGGTTCCTCGGCTGGACCTGCGGGCTCGGCTTCACGACCCCAGCCTGCACTGCCAGCCCCGCCGCCTGATCCTTTCCGAAACGAGGACGGCGGCGGCCGCGGCTGCCGCCCCGATCCTGCCAGCATCTGGGGGCACGACATGAAATCCGCCGCTTTCGGCACCCTGTTACTCACCACCGCGCTGACCGCGCCGGCCTTCGCCCAGGGCGATGCTGGTCAGGCTGGGCCGGCTCCGCTGCCCGCCGCCACCGCGCCCGCCGACGCCCCGCCCGACGTGCAAACGCCGGAACAGGAGGTCGAGATTTCCGGGCCCGGCGCCGATCTCGGCGAGAGCATCACCATCACCGGCCGCCGCGGCCGCAACGAGATCCGCACCACGCCGCAGGTCATCTCCGTCCTGTCGAGCGAGGACATCGCCCGGACCGGCGAAGGCGACATTGCCGGCGCGCTGCAGCGGGTCACCGGCCTCAGCGTCGTCGGCGGCCGCTTCGTGTTCGTTCGCGGGCTGGGCGAACGCTATTCGCTGGCGCTGCTCAACGGCTCGCCCTTGCCTTCGCCCGAGCCGCTCCGCCGCACCATCCCCCTCGACCTCTTCCCGACCGGAATCATCGCCAGCTCGGTCGTGCAAAAGAGCTATTCGCCGGCCTATCCCGGCGAGTTCGGCGGCGGGGTCATCAATCTGACGACCCGCGCCGTCCCGGACGACCCGTTCCTCGACGTCGGCGCAAGCATCGGCGCCGACACCCAGACCACGATGCAGCTCGGCTACACTTATTACGGCAGCCCGACCGACTGGACCAGCTTCGACAATGGCGAGCGCAACATCCCCGCTCCGATGCAGATCGCGCTCGACAGCGGCGACCTGCTCGTCGTCGGCCAGGATTTCACCCTGAGCGAGGTGCAGGACATCGCCGCCAGCCTGTCCAACGCCCGCACCAGCCTGATCCAGCGCAACGACGAAATCCCCGCCAACTGGGACATCGACGTCACCGCCGGCACCTCGGTGATGATCGGCGCCGCCGAGCTCGGGGTGATCGCCGCCTTCGGCTATTCCAACAGCTGGCAGACCCGCGGCGGCCTCCAGCAGATCTCCGCCGGAATCACGCCGGTCAACGGCGTCGACACGCTCCAGCCCGACGTGGACTATCGTTTCCTCTCGACCGAGAACCGGATCGTCCTCAACGGCCTGGTCGGCCTCGGGCTCGAGTTCGGCGAGCACCGGTTGCGCTGGACCAATCTTTACATCCGCGACGTCCTCAAGGAGGCGCGGATCCAGACCGGCACCAACGAGATCAACGTCGGCTCGGACCCGGTCAACATCTCGAACACGGCCTGGTTCGAGCGCCAGCTCTTCTCCACCCAGGGCGTGGCGGAGCTCCGCTTCGGCGATCTCGGCATCGATCTTCGCGGCGCCTATGCGAGGTCGCGTCGCGATTCTCCCTATGAGCGCAGCTTCAGCTACCGCTTCGACGCCGCCGCGATGGACTTCGTGAACGACCTGCGCACCAATGGGCAAAACGCCCGCATCGCGTTCAGCGGGCTCGAGGACGTCGTCTGGTCGGGCTCAGGCGACGTCAGCTGGAGAATCCCGGCCCTCGCCAACCTCACCCTGACCGGCGGCTACGCTTATTTCGACAATGTGCGCAGCTCCGTCCGCCGCGACTTCCGCTTCACCCCGCTCGACGCGCTGCCCTTCGAGGTAGCGCAGCAGCGGCCGGATTTCCTGCTCTCCGACCTCAACATCTATCTCTACAATATCGTGCTCACCGAAGTTTCGGGGACCGCCGGCGCCGCGGCCTACGACGCGGCGTTGCGCGTCCATGCCGGCTATGGTCAGGCCGAGATCGAGCCGTTCGAGGGCTTCAGGATCGCGCTCGGCGCGCGTTACGAGGACGGTCGCCAGTCGGTGACTCCGATCGACCTGTTCGGCCTCGGCGGGGAATCGATCATCCCGACCCGGATCGAAGAGCAATATTGGCTTCCGGCGGCGACTCTGACCTGGTCGTTCGCGAACGACATGCAGCTGCGGCTACACGCCTCCGAGACCATCGCCCGGCCGCAATTCCGCGAGCTGGCGCCGCAGCAATATCTCGACACCGAAACCGACCGCACCTTCTTCGGCAACCAGTTCCTCGCCGACAGCGAGCTGATCAACGCGGAGGCGCGCTGGGAATGGTATCTCGGCCGCGAAGACCGCTTCACGCTCGCCGCTTTCTACAAGGACATCGACCGGCCGATCGAGGCGGTCGCCTTCCAGCAGGGCGGGACCTTCTTCACCACCTTCGCCAACGCCCCGTCGGCTCGCCTGTACGGCGTCGAGGTCGAGGCGCAGCGCAGCTTCGCGCTCGACTGGCTGTCGGACCGGCCCTTCTTCACGACCCGCAGGCTGGTGACGATCGCCAACTACACCTATTCCGAATCGGAGATTCGGGTCGGCGAGGGCGACACCACGATTCCCGTCGGCACCGGCGGAGTCGCCGTCCCAGCCGCCAACCTGTTCGACGACGGCACTCCGCTGACCGGGCAATCGCGCCACATCGCCAACGTTCAGCTCGGCCTGGAGAGTATGGAGAACCTGTCGCAGCAGACGCTTCTGCTCACTTATTCAAGCCGGCGAGTCTCCAACCGCGGCCTCGGCCAGCAGCCCGACCTCGTCGAGGAGCCGGGCCTGCGCCTCGACTTCGTCTGGCGCCAGGGCATTCGCCTCCTCGGCACCGAAGCGGAGGTAAAATTCGAGGCGCGCAACATCACCGGCCAGGATTATGAGGAGTTCCAGGCGCTGAACGGCAGCCGCATCGACACCAACAGCTATGCTCTCGGCCGCACCTTCAGCCTCGGCCTCGCCTTCAACTTCTGACAATCCGCGCCTTTACAGGCGTCGACCAGGCGCCGGGCGCAGGCGAAGCGAATAAAAGGGGCTCGAGCGGACGCAAAGCGTCTCGTCGCGGCGGCGACGAGCGCTTCGGGTTACGCACGATCATGTTTGTGGCGCCCCCGGCC
>DATMVG010000040.1:0-11268 GCA_035563315.1 Allosphingosinicella sp.
CATCGCCATCGGCGCGTCGCTGAGCGCCCGGAACGGAGCGACGTCCGACTCGAGCTCCTGAGCGCTCGCCTCGACCACCGGAAGCTCGACATGGCTGTCCGCCGCCGCCCGCCCGTGCCCGGGCATGTGCTTGACGACGCCGCAGACGCCGCCGGCCTCGAGTCCGTCCAGCACCGCCCGGCCGAGCGCCGCCACCTGCATCGGCTCGGCGCCGAGCGCGCGGTCGCCGATCACGTCGTGGGCGCCTTCCCGGCGCACGTCGAGCAGGGGCAGGCAATCGACGTTGATCCCGACCTCGGCCAGGGTGACGGCGATCGCCTGGGCGTTGACCCGAGCCGCCTCGATGGCGCTGATCGGCGCCTTTCGGTAGAGCTCGGCGAAGCGCCAGGCGGCGGGGAATTCGGGCCAGTCCGGCGGCCCGAGCCGGGCCACCCGCCCGCCCTCCTGGTCGATCAGGATCGGCAGATCGGCCCGTCCGGCAAGCTCGCGCAGGTCATCGGTCAGCCGGCGCAGCTGGCCCCGGTCGCGGCAGTTGCGGGCGAAGAGGATGAAGCCGGCCGGCTGCGCCTCGCGAAGGAAGGCGCGCTCGTCGGGGTCGAGGCGCTCGCCGGCGAGGCCGAGGAAGGCGGGAAGCATGGCGCGCGCTTAGCCCGGGCGCGCCCGCTCCGGAAGGGCGAGGCTAGAGGTTGTCGGCGGTGAGCTTGTCCCAGCGCGCCGCCCACGGCGAATCGGGGTCCTTCTCGGTCCTCAGATAATCGGGCTTGACCATGGCAGGGCCCTGCGGCGCCTCGTCAGGGTGGGCGAGGCTGGGCAGGTCGAACGGCTCGTCGAAGCGGATGCCGAGCTGCCTCGACCGGCACCAGCGGACCCGGCCGGCGACCGCGGCGACCCCGCCCAGCTCGAGCACGACGGCGCCGCCCGGCTCGAGATCCTGGCTGCCTTCGAGCATGGCGCCGTCGGCCGAGATGTTGCGCAGCCTGACCGGCATCGAACCGCCGGCCCAGTGAAGCTCGCCGCGCAGGATCAGGCTCTGGCGCGGCGCGCGCTCGCGCTTGATCTCGACCGTCGGCTGCTCGCCGGCGCGCCGTCCGCCGACGATCAGCTCGCGGACCTGGGCCGGGCCGATGACCAGAGTCTCCTTGCCGAATTCGAGGCCGATCCGGCCGTCGCGGACCCAGCGCACGAAGCATTCGGTGCGGTTGCAGTCGGCGAAGCGGATCTCGATCCGGGCGCCGATTCGCGGCTTCAGCGCGTCGCACTGGATCATCGCCCCGCGCGAGGAGACGTTGAGGACGGCGACCTGGTGGGTGCGCCGCTGGTAGGTGATCGCGGCGGCGTCGACGACGTTGGGATGGCGGCCCTCGCGGCGCTGGTCGCAGCGTCGCGATTCCTCGCGGCGGACCTTGATCGCGGCGAGGCTGCCGCCGCCGCGGCCGCTTCCGGCCTTGCTCGCCAGCGGAAGGCGGCGTTCGCCGCGCACGAGGTTGGAGCGGATGTCATGCACGGGCCGTTTCTCCCCGAAGGAAAGTTGCTCCCGACTTATCGCTGAGAAAGCTTGATTTTCCCCTACGCGGTCACTTGCGCTTGACGTCCTTGATGGTGAGCCGGTCCTGGCGCGCCGCCCAGGGCGAATCCGGCTGCAGCTCGCTGCGCAGGTAATCGGGCTTGAGCAGGCCCGCGGCGCCGGCGCGGCCGGCCTTGCCGAGCCGCTTGAGGTCGAAGGCCTCGGCGAATCTGAGGCCGATCCGTCCGTCCTGCGACCAGCGCACCTCGCCGGCGAGGCGGACGCCCTCGAACAGGTCGAGCTCGACGTCGGAGCCGGAGGCCATCGGCTGGGCGCTTTCGAGCATGGCGCCGTCGGCGGAGATGTTGCGCAGCCTGACCGGCAGGGTGCCGCCCCGCCAGTGCAGCGAGCCTCGCCGGATCAGGCTGTGGCGCGGCGGCCTCGGCTGGACGCTCTCCCCGGCGGTGAGCGGGCGGCTCGCCAGCGCCAGGGTCAGCGCCTCCTCCGCAGCGACCGGGCGGCCGAAGAGGAAGCCCTGGATGCAGTCGCAGCCGAGCTTGCGCGCCAGCGCCAGCTCGACCGGAGTCTCGATCCCTTCGGCGGTGACCTCCATTCCGAGATTTTCGGCCAGCGCCATCATCGCGGCGAGCACGGCCTGGGCGCGGCTTCCGTCGGGCAGCGCCGCGCGCAGGAGGGACGGATGGATCTTGAGCCGGTCGAGCGGCGCCGACTTGAGGCTGATGATGCTCGCCGCGCCCTGGCCGAAATCGTCGAGGGCGAGGCGGACTCCGAGAGTCTTGAGGCCGGTAAGGACGCTCCTGATCGCCTGGCTGTCGGCGAGCAGGGCCGGCTCGACGAAGTCGAGCTCGAGCCGGTCGGGATCGAGCCCGGACGAGGCCAGCGCCCCGGCGACGGTCCCGGCCAGGTGGGGCTGCTCCAGCTCGCCCAGCGACAGGTTGATCGACAGGCGCAGGTGCCTGGGCCATTTGGAGGCTTCCGCGCAGGCGCTTCGGACGACCCATTCGCCGATCGCTCCGATCAGTCCGGTCGCCTCGGCGAGCGGAAGGAAGTCGGCCGGCGAGAGCAGGCCGCGCACCGGATGCATCCAGCGCAGCAGCGCCTCGAAGCCGACCAGGTCCTCGCTCGCCGCGTTCACCACCGGCTGGAAGGCGAGCCTGAGCTGGCCTTTGGCGACGGCGAGCCTGAGGTCGTTCTCGAGGATCCGCCGTTCGCTCTCCTGGGCGTGCATTTCGGGCTCGAAGAAGCGGTAGGTGCCACGGCCCGCGCCCTTGGCGGCGTAGAGCGCCAGATCGGCTTCCTTGATCAGCGCGTCGGCGAGGGTCCGGCCCGGCCGCGAGATGGCGATGCCGACCGAGACTCCGATCGAGATGGTGTGGCCGCGAACGACGTAGGGCGCCGAGATCTTGCCGATGATCCTCTCGGCCAGGGCGGCAAGCAGGCCCTCCTCGTCGATGCCGGGGAGCAGGGCCTCGAACTCGTCGCCGCCGAGCCGACCGACCTGGCCCTCGCCGCCGATCACCGCGGCGAGCCGCTGAGCGACTTCCTTGAGCAGCAGATCGCCGATCGGATGGCCGAGCGTGTCGTTGACCAGCTTGAAGCGGTCGAGGTCGATCATGAACAGGCCGCAGCCTTCCTTGCGGCTCGCCGAATTGGCGAGCGCCTCGTCGAGCATGGCGCGCATCCGCGCCCGGTTGGCGAGGCCGGTAAGGCTGTCGCAGGCGGCGAGGCGGCTGGAGCGGCGCTCCGCCTGCTGCGCTTCGCTGAGCTGCAGGCCGATGCCGCGAAAGCCGAGGAAGCGGCCGACCTCGTCGAAGCGCGGCCGCCCCGACAGCGACCAATAAAGGTCCTTGCGTCCGTTCGGCGAGACGATCACGTCGGCGAAGGGGAAGCGGCTCGACAGATGGAAGCCGAGCGCCGGCCGCTGATGGTCCGCTTCCTCGAAATCCTCGACCAGCAGCAATTCGACGAAGCGCCGGCCGATCAGCGCCGCCGGCTCCCGGCCGAGCGCCGCCGCCACCGGCTCGGAGACGTAGACGAGCAGGCCGTCGGCATTGGTCTCCCAGAACCAGCCGCAGCCGCTCTGCTCGAAATCGGCGACGAAGCGGCCGGCGCGATCATGCTCGGCGCCTTCCGCCGCACCGGCGGCGCCGGGAACCAGGCACAGGAAGGCACCCAGGCCGGCGAGGAGGGCAAGGAGGACGGCCGCCGCGAGCGCCGCCGGCCGCGGGTCCGCGAGCGCTGCGCCCGCGACCAGCAACGGCGCGCAAGGGATGGCGATGGCCGCGATCAGCCGGCGTCCGGAGGGAAGCCGGCCCATCGCCTCGGGGGCGGAGACGCTGAAGCCGGCGAACCGACCTTTCCTCATCGCACAGTCCCCCAACAAAGCGACGGGCAGCGCCGCGGCGCTGCCCCAAGCGGCAATCGGGCCCTGCCCGTGTCGGCCCGCTCAGCCGAGATCGATCGCGCCCTCACCGACGTCCAGCCCGATCCGGCCCTGCTTGACCCAGCGGACGACCGCTTCGAGGCGGTCGAACCCGTCGAATTCGAGGCCCACCTTCTCGCCGATGCGCGGAATGATCCCGCTTTCGATCATCACTCCGCTCGGCGACAGGTTGACGACCCGGACCAGCGACTTCTTGCGGCGGAAGACGATGGTGGCGCGCTCGACGACGCCGTGGAATCGGTCTTCGCGCCGCTGGTTGGTGACCCGCCGCTCGGCGCGCGGGATGGCAAGCTCGATCAGGCTCGGCCCTCGCCCGTCCTGGCGGCGGCACCTTTCCTTCCTCGACACGGGGTCGAGCGCGGACTTGACGTCGCCGGTGAGGATGGCGCTGCGGAATTCGTGCATGTCTCTACATCCGATGTGGAAGCGCGGCGAATATGCACGATCAACCCTTACCGAATTGCTAGCGGGCGTGGGGGCGCCGAGAGCCTCTTTCGATTCAGCGCCGAAGCCTCGCCGGGATCAAACCGCGCACGCTGTTGCCGATCAGGAAGCCCGCTTCGAGGTCGGCCTCGGTCAGCTCGGCTTCCTCAGCGGCACCCTCCTCGATCAGCCGCTCGCGCAGGACGCCGGGGAGCAGGCCGAGTGACAGCGGCGGAGTCAGCAGCCTGCCCTCGCGCTCGACGAACAGCGTCGTGAAGCTGCCTTCGGTGAGGAAGCCCGATTCGTTCCTGAACAAGACCTCGAACGCGCCCGAGCTCTCGCGAGCCTCGTCATAGAAAGCGCGGTCCGTGGTCTTGTGCGCCAGGCGGAAATCGCCGGCGGCGACGGGGAGCGGGAGGATCGCCGCTTGGACCGGCCGCGGCGGCGGCGATGGCAAGGGCCTGAGCTCGATCGCCAGCGCGCCGCTTCGCGACAGCATCAGCCGAATCACGCTCGCCCCGGCGCGAAACGTCGCCGCCTGCAGCTCGTTGCGCGCGACGTGGCGGTCGAAGGGGAAATCGAGGGCGTCGGCGCTTCGCTTCAGCCGGGCCAGATGGCGATCGAGCTCGGCGATTCCGCCATGCGGGTCGAACGCCATCGTCTCGAACAGGTCGAACCGCCTAGGATCTTGCACGAACGCTCCTTTCGCCAGGCATTCACGCCATTCCTCGCCGGCGCGGCTGTCCGCGACGATCCCCGAGCCCAGTCCCAGCCGGGCGACATTCTCGCCCGCCTTCAGGGTCAGCGTCCGGATGGCGACATTGAACGCGGCTTCGCCGTCCGGCGCAACCCTGCCGATCGCGCCGCAATAGACGCCGCGCGGCCGCGATTCGAGGCCGCTGATGATCTCCATCGCGCGGATCTTCGGCGCGCCGGTGATCGATCCGCACGGGAAGATCGCCTCGATCAGGTCGACCGGGCCGAGGCCGACGTCCAGCTCGGCGGTGACGGTCGAGGTCATCTGAAGCAAGGTCGGATAGGTCTCGATCCGGAACAGCTCGGGGACCGCGACCGTCCCGGGCCTGGCGACGCGCGACAGGTCGTTGCGCAGAAGGTCGACGATCATCAGATTCTCCGCGCGCTACTTGGGATCGTCGCGGAGCGCCGTCGGATCCGCGTCGGGCGGGGCGGTGCCCTTCATCGGTCGGGTGGTGACCCGGCTCCCCTCGAGGGTGAAGAAGAGCTCGGGCGACAGGCTGAGGATCCAGTGAGCGCCGGTGAAGACGAGGGCGCCGTGGCCGGCGCGGGCGCGCGACCGAAGCGCCGCGTAGAGCGCGAGCGGGTCGCCGGCGGTGCGGACCTCGGCCTGGAAGGTGAGGTTCGCCTGGTAGACGTCGCCGGCGGCGATATGCTCCAGCACCCGCTCCGCGCGCTCGCGATAGTCGGCCCCGGCGACGAGCGGAGCCGGTCGCCCGGCCCAGGCCCCGGCGGGGTCGGGAAGGAAGGCGGGCGGATCGATCGCCCGGGCGTCCGAGAACAGGCCGAACCAGAGGAGCGGCGGTTCGTCGGGACCTGGCGCGACGGCGAGCGGCGCAAGCCTCGGCTCGAGCGAATAGCCGGCCTCGTAGGCGATGAAGCCGGCGGCGGCGCGGCCGCGCAACCGATCGAGGCAGGCGCGGACCTCCCTGGGATCGCGAGTCTCGATCACTTCGGCGGGGTCGGCATGAAGAAGGGCGCCGCCGCCCGGACGGCCGTCGTCGAGCAGCACGAACGGCGCGGTTGTCATCGCCGGCCGAAGCGCCCATCTCGGCGGGTCAGGAGAGCGCCCTTGGTCTGCAGCACCTTCGATCTGTTCAAGATCGGCGTCGGCCCGTCGAGTTCGCACACGATGGGACCGATGACCGCCGCCTGCCGCTTTGTCGAGGGGCTGCGCGACAAGGGGCTGCTCGCCGCCACCGAGCGGGTCGAGGTCGATCTCTACGGCTCGCTCGCGCTGACCGGCAAGGGCCACGCCACCGACCGCGCGATCCTGCTCGGCCTCGCCGGCCAGCGTCCCGACGGAGTCGACCCCGATGCCGCCGAAGCGACGATCGCGGCGATCCGCGGGTCGGGGCGGATCCGGCTCGGCGGGTCGCGCGAGATCGGCTTCGACGAGGCCCGCGACATGCGCTTCAACCAACGCGAGCGTCTGCCCCATCATTCCAACGGCATGCGCTTCTCGGCGACGACGGACGGCCGGACCGAGAGCCAGGTCTATTATTCGGTCGGCGGCGGAGCGATCGCCGACGAGGCGACGGTGGCGCGCAACGCCCCGCCCGAAGGCGTCTGGGACGTCCCCTACCGCTTCAGCTCAAGCGCCCAGCTGCTCGAATTCGCCGACCGCGAAGGTCTCAGCATCGCGGAGATCGCCCGGGCCAACGAGCGCGCCGCTATGCCGGACGAGGAGATAGACCGCCGGCTCGACGCGATCGTCCAGGCGATGTCGGCCTGCATCGACCGCGGCATGGCGGTGGACGGAATCCTGCCCGGCGGACTCAACGTCAAGCGGCGGGCGCCGGCGCTCCACCGGCTCTTGACCGAGCGCGCCGAGCGGGCGCTCCAGGATCCGCTGACGGTGATCGACTGGGTCAATCTGTGGGCGCTGGCGGTCAACGAGGAGAATGCGGCCGGCGGCCGGGTCGTCACCGCGCCGACCAACGGCGCGGCGGGGATCGTTCCGGCCGTGCTTCGCTACTACCAGCGCTTCACCCCGCGGGCGACCTATGGGGGCGTCCACGTCTTCCTGCTGACGGCGGCGGCGATCGGTTCCCTGTTCAAGGAGAATGCCTCGATCTCGGGCGCCGAGGTTGGGTGCCAGGGCGAGGTCGGGGTCGCCTGCTCGATGGCGGCGGCGGGGCTGACCGCGGCGCTCGGCGGCACTCCGGGCCAGGTCGAGAATGCCGCCGAGATCGGCATGGAGCATAATCTCGGCCTCACCTGCGACCCCGTCGGCGGCCTCGTCCAGGTGCCCTGCATCGAGCGCAACGCGGTCGGCGCGATCAAGGCGATCGAGGCCTCGCGGCTGGCCCTGGTCGGCGACGGCTCGCACCGGGTAAGCCTCGACCAGGTGATCGAGACGATGCGCAAGACCGGCCTCGACATGAACGTCCGCTACAAGGAAACCAGCCTCGGCGGCCTCGCCGTCAACGTCGTGGAGTGCTGAAAAAGGCCGGTTTCTCTCCGCGCGCCTGCGCCCAGGAGAGCGCGCCTGCGCTCAAAGGCACTGCGCCTGTCGCTCAGACCAGCCGCGTCAGCCCGTAGAAGGCGGCCGCGATCAGGGCCGCGGCGGGCAGGGTGACGATCCAGGCGAAGACGATGTTGCCGGCCACCCCCCAGCGCACGGCGGAGGCCCGGCGGGCGGCGCCGACGCCCATGATGCAGCCGGTGATGGTGTGGGTGGTCGAGACCGGGATCCCGAGCGAGGTCGCGGAGAAGAGCATGATCGCGCCGCCGGTCTCGGCGCAGAAGCCCTGGTGCGGAGTCAGCCGGGTGATCTTCGATCCCATGGTGTGGACGATCCGCCATCCGCCCATCAGAGTGCCCAGCCCCATCGCCGCCTGGGCGGAGATGACCACCCAGAAGGGCACGTGGAACTCGCCGCCGAGCATGCCTTGGGAGTAGAGCAGGACGGCGATGATCCCCATCGTCTTTTGCGCGTCGTTGGCGCCGTGGCCGAGCGAGTAAGCGGCGGCGGAGACGAGCTGGAGGCGGCGGAAGGCGCGGTCGGCCGTCCCCGCCGCCACCGGCCGGAGCAGCCATGAGGTCAGCGCAACCAGCACGATCGCCACGATCATTCCGATCGTCGGCGACAGGAAGATGGCGACGGTCGTCTTGATCACGCCGGAGGATTCGACCACCGCGAGGCCGCCCTTTGAGATTCCGGCGCCGAGCAGGCCGCCGATCAGGGCGTGGCTGCTGCTCGACGGGATGCCGAGCAGCCAGGTGATCACGTTCCAGGCGATCGCGCCCATCAGCGCTCCGAACACCACGGCCGGGTCGATGATGTCGGCCGAGACGATGCCCTTGCCGATCGTCTCGGCGACGTGGAGGCCGAAGAAGAGGAAGGCGATGAAATTGAAGAAGGCGGCCCAGACCACCGCCAGCTGCGGCGACAGCACCCGGGTCGAGACGACGGTGGCGATCGAGTTGGCGGCGTCGTGGAGGCCGTTGAGGAAATCGAACAGCAGGGCGACGCCGATCAGCGCGACCAGCAGCGGAAAGGCGAGCGTGGGGTCCATCACGCGTGGTCGATCACGATGCCCTGGATCTCGTCGGCGACGTCCTCGAGCCGGTCGAGCACCCGCTCGACATGGCTGTAGATTTCGCGCCCGACGATGAACGCCATCGGCCGCTCGGCGCCGTGCGACTGGAACAGGCCCTTCAATCCTCTTTCGTGGAGGTCGTCGGCCTTGCCCTCGAGGTGGACCACCGCCTCGGTGATCTCGTGGAGCCGCTGCGCGTGGCGGCCGATATTGCGCAGGAGCGGCACCGCCTCGCGCACCAGCCGGGCCGCTTCGGCGGCATGGCGGCTCATCTCGAGCATCTGCGGCTCGAAGCTGGTCACCTCGTAGAGGGTGATCGCCTTGGCCGTCTGCCACATCTCGTCGAGGGCGTCGTCCATCGAGGAGGTGAGGGCGGTGATCGCGCTTCGGTCGAACGGGGTGATGAAGGAGCGCCTCACCGCGACCAGGACGTCGCGGGTGACGTCGTCGGCGGCGGTCTCGTGCTCGGCGATCCTTCGGCAGGATTCGGCGATTCCCTCCTCGCCGGCGAACATCGCCGCCATCGCGTCGGCGCCGGCGACGAGGATGTCGGCATGCTGGGCGAACATGTCGAAGAAGCGGTCTTCGCGCGGCATGATGCGGCGTATGATGTTGAGCATCCTGGCACCCCTAGCGAATCGATTCAGGCCCATAACGACCGCCCCCGCTTCCGTATAGCCGAGCGCGGCCGGGTCGAAGGACAGGATCAGCGCCTTGAGCTCGGGCTCCTCGACGGCGAGGGCCGCCTTGCGCGGCTCGAACCAGCGCGCGGTGCGCTGGTTGCGCTCGGGCCAGGCATAATGCTGGTGGGTGACCCGCATCGCATAGACGGTGACCTCGGCCGGCACGACCTGGCCGGAGCGGCGGCGCTTGCCGTAGCCGTAGCGGCCGATCGGCGAGTCCGACAGGACGCCCTCGATCCCGGCCTCCTCATGCGCCTCCTGGGCCGCCGTCTCGTGGCCCTGGAGCCGGGGCATCGGATTGCCCTTGGGGATCACCCAGCGGCCGGTGTCGCGCGAGGTGACGAGGAGGATCTGCAGACCCTTCTCGCGGTCGATCTTGTAGGGAAGGGCGCCGAACTGGGTGAGCAAGGGCGACTCCGCGGGTGCCGGCCGATCCTGGCCGCTTTGGGGCTTGAACGCCACAGCCGCCGGGAAGGGGCCTGGCGGCGACGAATGCCCGGCCCTGTCCCGGCCTTGATGGGCCCCGGTCCGCCGGGTCGCGAAGCTGCGGCTTGACAGGTTCCGCCGCCTGTGTGGGTATCGCGGCGCCTTCGGGCCGCTGCGGCGTCGGGGGAATGGTCAGGCAGGAGGCGGCGCCATGGGCGTATCGACGATCGACGGCACTCTCGAGGAGGCGGTGCTCAAGCGCGTCCGCCGCAACCTTCGAATCTACGAGCGGCTCACCTTCCGGCTGCGCGACGGCACCAGCAAGTCGATCGCGAAGGCGATCGTCGAGGCGCCGCTCGCCGAGCGCCTGCTGCCCGGGACGAGCGGCCGCTTCTATCTCTACACCGCGATCGACCATCGCGGCCTCCACGGCCTTCGCGACGAGTCCGGCCAGGCGACCTATGCCTATCCGAAGAACAATGAGAAGGCGCTGCTCGTCGTCATTCCGATCATGCTGCTCTGGGTGGGCGTCTCGATCGCCTTCCTCGGCGGAATTCCGATCCTCGGCGGCCTCGCTTTGCTCCTCAGCGTCCCGGCCTATTTCCTCTACCGCGGCACCCGGACGGAGGCCGAGCGCCAGTTCCAGGCCGACAGCGGCCATGTCCCGGCGGCGCCGCTCGCCGCCAGCAGCCCCGCGGCAGGCGCCTGAATGGGGCAGGGCGGCGGCTGGACCTACCGCGATCCCGGCACGCTCGGCGCCTGGGCGCGGCGGCTGCTCTGGGCCAAGGCCGCCCTGTCCGCGGCCGCCATCATCCTCGTCTGGGCGCGCGGCTTCGAGCCTGCGAATTCGGGCGCCCCCGAAGCCGCTTTGCTGCTCGTCGACGTCCTCCTGTTCGTCGCCGCCGCGATCCTGACCCTGCGCTGGATTTACGTCGCCAACGCCAACGCCCACGCCCTCGGCGCCTCGGACATGATGGTCAGCCCCGGCTGGGCCGTCGGCTGGTTCTTCGTGCCGCTGATGAACCTCGCAATGCCCTTCATCGCGGTCCGCGAGATGTGGAAGGCCAGCGCCAACCCCCGCGACTGGCAGATGCAGCCGACCCCGGCGGCGATCCCGGCCTGGTGGGCGCTCTGGCTGGTCTCCGGAGTCACCGGGATGATCGGCTTCCGGCTCTCGCTCGAGCTGGAGAAGGGCGAGGGGGCGGCGGCGGAGATGTTCTTCGTCGCCTCCGATCTCGCCTTCATCCCGGCGCTTCTGCTGCTCGCCTGGATCATCGGCCGGATCGACTCGATGCAAAGCCGCGGCGTTCCGGCCGAGGTCTTCGTCTAGGCTGAATCGACATTCAGCGCATCCAGATCATGGATGCGGCGAGCTGGATGAAGCTGAGGAAGTGAAGGGCTCTCCGGTCGTAGCGCGTGGCGAGGCGGCGGAAGTGCTTAAGCTTGTTGAAGCATCGCTCGATCCGG
>DATMVG010000041.1:0-5066 GCA_035563315.1 Allosphingosinicella sp.
GACCGAGGACCGCGCCGCGAAGGCGGCGACCGCGACCGCGGGCCGAGAGGCGAAGGCGGCGACCGGGATCGGGGTCCGCGCGGCGAAGGCGGCGGCGACCGCCCCCCGCGCCGCGAGCGCGGCGACGATGACGGTCCCGCGCCCGAATTCGCGCCGGCTTTCCTGACGCGCGACGACGACTGAGGCTTGTGGCGTCAGGCCCCGGAGCCGAAACCGGAAAGGCCCTGCAACGATGCGGGGCCTTTTCCATTGCTCGGCTTGACCGCCGGAGTTGCGAGCGGCAGCCTCATCGCCGTGCCGATCATCTCCATCTTCTTCGGGATCGTGATCCGAATGTATCACGACGATCATCCCCCGCCGCACTTCCATGCCAGCTACCAGGGGTTTACCGCCTTCATCCGCATCTCCGACGGCGAGATCATCCACGGCTCGCTTCCGAAGAAGGCCGCCAGGATCGTGAAACAGTGGGCACTGGACCATGTCGACGCCCTTATGGCAAACTGGGCTCGCGGCGAGGCGCTGGAGCCGATGGAGCTGATCCCTGGAGCGGACGTCGATGATTGAACTGGTACGTGTCGAAGTTTCAGGAGAGCGGGGTCTGGAGCTGGTCTTCTCGGACGGGTCGGCCGGGCGCTGGTCGGCCGATGCCGTCATCGCGCGCGATACTGTGCTGACGCGGCCGCTTCGAGATTCCGATTATTTCGCGCGGGCCTTTATCGATGCGGGTGCGCTGGCCTGGCCCAATGGGCTGGAATTTTCAGGCCACAGCCTTTATGCGAAGCTAGCCGAGGCGGGGCTCCTGAGCCGCAAGGCGGCGTGATCGCTGCGACCGCCCGCGTCGCGACCGCGAAGGCAGCGAAGGCGGCCCCGAGCCCGAATCCGCGCCGGCGTCTTTGACGCGGGATGCGATTGAGCGAATGGTCACTGTCAGGCCGTGGAAAAAGCCGGTCTGATCCGGGATATCTGATCGAAGGCGGTGACAAAGCGAAGGTGCTAGGCACGAATATTTGGCGCTCCGGAGAGTTCGTTCACATTGAAGGCCAAGGGTACTGGCCTCGCGATGTGGAGCGCCCCCGCAGCGAGGTAGGAGATGCCGCGCCTTTCCCGCGGTCGGGAATTTGAGTCTCCAATCCTCCCGAACCAGCTCCCCGTGGCTGACGCCGGGCCCCTGCGCGATTTCGTAGAGCGTCCACCACCGTAGGATTGCCCGACCCTGTTCAACCCGCTCAGATATTGCTGACTAAGCCCATAGCGCTCCGCCAGCTGTTCCTGCGTCAAACCGGTCTCACGTCCTTCGACAGGCCCAGGATGATCGGATCAGAGGTAAGTTGTCCGACCCGACCCCGGAGTTGATAATAGTTCATAAGCGGAGTAGATGCTTCCGCAAAGGAGCCTCTCATGATCAGCGCGGATCTGGGTCAGCAGCTCGAAGCCTTTGTCGCCCGCCTGGTCGAGACCGGCCGCTATAATTCGAAGAGCGAGGTGCTTCGCGAGGGCGTTCGGCTGGTGGAGGAGCGCGAGGCGCGGCTGGCGGCGCTCGACGCCTCGATCGCGCGCGGGCTGAGCGATGTCGAGGCGGGCCGTATGACGGCGGCTGCCGAGGTGTTCGAGCGGCTGGAGGGCAAGTATCGCGCCGCGGCCGGCGGAGAATGATCGTCCGCCTGACGGCACAGGCCGAGCGCGACCTCGAGGCGATCGCCGACCATATCGCGAAGGACGATCCGGCGCGCGCGCTCGGCTTCGTTCGCGACCTTCGCGATTCCTGCCTGGGTCTCGCCGACTTTCCGCACCGTTTCCCGCTGCTGCCCCGTTACGAGCGCTACGGCGTCCGGCATCGGGTGCACGGCAACTACCTGATCTTCTATCGGGCGGAGGCGGACCAGGTCACCGTGATCCATATCCTGCACGGCGCGATGGACTATGCAGGAATCCTCTTTCCCGGATGAGCCGGTGGCGAGTCACTGGGGACAGTCGCAGTGACTGTCCCCTCTTCGCGTTGGGCAGGGGTCAGCGGGGCCCCTGATCGTCGCCGAGGCTGTCGTGCATGCCGCCGCCATTGCCGACGGCGAAACGGCCCTTGCTTCCCCGCCTCATGCCCGAATGGCCCGGGGCGATGTTCTGGAGGTCGGCGCCGTTGCCGAAGCCGTTATTGCCCCATTTGAGCTGGTCCCTGTTGTCGTGGTAGACGATATCCCCGACCCCGCCGCCGACCCGGCCAAGTTCCATTTCAAGCAGCTCGCGCATGTCCCTCTCCTCGATTGGGAGCGGAGCAATGCCCGTTTTTCTTCGTATTTCAACCGCCTAGAACGGACCGTCCCGCCGGGGGACGCCCGCCGGCAAATTCGTCAACGGGCTCGCGCAGCCGCGGGTCTTATGCGTCCAGCGCTCCCGCCCCGTCGCAGCAGGGGACAGTCACAGTGACTGTCCCCAATCGTCCAAGGCTCTTAGGGCGCTTTCGGGCTAGCTTGACCCCAAACCCGCTCATCCTGAGTAGCCACTTCGACTTCGCTCAGTGGCTACTCAGGATGAGCGGTTCTTTCAAAGATGATCATGCTCTAGGAGCGGCGACCCGGGCCGGCGCCTCGGGGCCTGGCCCAGGCCTGGAGGGGGAGCCCGTCAGTCGGAGGCGGCGAGCGTTTCGAGCAGCGCGCGGACGTTCTTTCCGGAGAAGGGCTTTTCGAGGACCGGGCGGCCGCAGCGCTTGATGAAGCGGGCCGCCGAATCGCCGAGCGTGTCGCCGGTCACGAAGGCGATCCGGCGGGTCAAATGCGGCTTTTCGCGCTCGAGCCAGTCGAACAGCGCCGGCCCGTCCAGCTGCGGCATGCGCAGGTCGGAGAGGATGACGTCATAGTCCGAGCGCATCAGCCGATCGATCGCCTCGCGGCCGTTGGCGGCGACGTCGACGGCGTAGCCGGCGCGGGTCGCGAGGATCTCGAGAACCTCGGCGACGTCGGGCTCGTCGTCGACGACGAGCGCGCTGCCCCTGCGCTCGGGCGCCGGCGCCGGGGCCGCCGCCTCGGCCGGCGCCTCGGTCGCGGCCGCCGAGTCGAGGGTGACCCGGAAGCAGGCGCCGCCGCCGGGCACGTCGACCAGCTCGAGCCGCCCGCCATGGGCCTCGACGAGGCCGAGCGAGAAGCTGAGGCCGACTCCGGTCCCGGCGCCTTCCGGCTTGGTCGTGAAGAAGGGCTCGAACACCCGGCGCCTGATCTCGAGCGGGACTCCGGGGCCGTTATCCTCGATCTCGACGGCGAGCGCCCGCCCGCCGTCGGCCGAGGCGATGCGCAGCCAGAGCCTCCGCTCGCCGCTCTTCTCCTGGAGTGCCTGCTGGGCGTTGACGATCAGGTTGACGAAGACCTGGTGGAGCTGGTCGGGGTCGGCATGGAGCGGCGGAAGCCCCGGCTCGACCTCCAGCGACACCTCGATGCCCGCCGTTCGAAGCGAATATTCGGTGAGGTCGAGCGCGGCCCGGACGACGTCGGCGGCCTGGACGAGGCTTCGCTCGGGCTCGCGCTGCCGAGCCATGGCGAGGAAGGTCTGGACGATCTTCGAGCAGCGCTCGGCCGCCCGGCGCACCTTTTCGGCGCGGGCCTCCATCGGCGATCCGGCCGCCAGCTCCTCAAGCAAGGAAGCCTGGGCGGTGACGATGGTCAGCGGGTTGTTGAGCTCGTGGCTGACCCCGGCGAGCAGGCTGCCGAGCGCGGTCAGCTTCTCGGCCTGGTGGAGCGCCTCGCGCGAGCGGACGAGCTCCTCCTCGGCGCGCTTGCTCTCGGTCAGATCGACGATCGAGGAGATCACCGCCGGCTCGCCCTTATAGGCGATGTGCCGCCAGCTCACCGCGACCGGAAAGCGCTGGCCGCCGCGAACCATGTTGGTCTGGTAATTGTCGTAGCGGCGGTGCGCCCGGACGAAGTCGGCGAATGCCTCCCAGCCGTGGCCGCCCGCCGTCCAGCTGCGCGGGTCGACCGCCGCCGCCTTCCCGTCGGGGGCTCCCATCATCTCCCAGAAGGCCGGATTGCCGAGCACGATGCCGCTCTCCTGGGCGATCACGACCGGGATCGGATGCGCCTCCGTCACGGTGCGGAAGAGCTGCTCGCTCTCGCGCAGGGCGGCGGCGGCCTCGGCCCGCTCGAGCGTCGCCCAGGTCCGCTCGGCGACCTCCTGAAGGAGCTGGACCTCGGCCTCGGTCCAGCGGCGCGGAGCGAATTGCTGGGCCGCCATCACCGCCGTCAGGATCCCCTTCTTGACCAGCGGAACGCTCGCGAACGCCTGCACTCCGACGGTCAGGAAACGCTCCCTCATCACGTCGATCAGCTCCGGGTCGCCGGCGACGTCGAAGGACAGGATCGGCTCGCCTCGGGAATGCCGCTCGACATGGTCCGCGGAATAGTTGGTCATCGGATATTTGCTCGGCGGGACCGGCGGCCCGCTCGCCCGCCAGTCGCGGCGGACGTGCATCAGCCCTTCGGTCCAGTCGATCGTCGCGTAGACCACCCGGTCGGCGCCGAGCTCCCGGCCGATGGCGCGCGAAGTCATGGCGAGGATCGTTTCCGGATTGCTCTCGTCGCGAAGCTCGTCGCCGAGCCGGAGCAGGAAGGCGTGGGTTCGCTCCGAGGCGACATGCTCGGAAACCTCGGTGCAGGTGCCGACCCAGCCGGCCGCCTCGCCCACGGCCCCGAGCGCCAGCCGGCCGTGGGTGAGGAACGGCCGCGAGGCGCCGTCGCCGCCCAGCAGGGCGAGCGTGACGGCGAAGGAGCCGGCCGCGCCGGCCGAGCGAACGGCATCTTCGAGAATGGCGGCATTATGAGCGGCGGCGTCGCCGTCGCCGCCGCAATATTCGTCCCAGCGGCGATTGAAGGCGACCGGCCGGCCGCTCCCGTCGGCCTGCCAGCAGATGATCGGAAGGCGGTCGGCGAGCGTGCCGAACGCCTCGCCGGGGGACCCCGCCGGCGCCGCCGCGCCGGGCGCCAGCCTTTGAGCCATCGCGTCCACCAGGTCCCCCCACTTTCGCCGCTTCGATCCGCCTCCTGTAACGCGGCCCGAGCGGGGACAGCAAGTTCGAGGGCGCG
>DATMVG010000042.1:0-3156 GCA_035563315.1 Allosphingosinicella sp.
CGCTCCCGCCCCGATCGACGCCACCCCGGTCGATGCCTTCCGCTGGGAAGCCGGCAGCGACGGCATCGTCCGCCGGATCGAGGGGGCCCCTCGCGAGGCGCTGGTCGGCCAGAGCCTCGCCGCGATCGGGGCACCCGGCCAATATGGAGTCGACGGCCAGGCTGCCGGAGCCTTCGAGAAGCGCTCACCGTTCCGCGATGCCCGCTTCAGCGTCGCCGGCGAGGGCCCGGCCGCGGGGGATTGGCGCATCTCGGGAGTCCCCTTCTTCGATCCGCACCGCGGCAGCTTCCTCGGCTATCGCGGCACCGCCCGCCGGCCGCGCATCGACGAGGTCGCCCGCGCCGAGACGGCGGTGCAGCCGGGGCTGTTCGGTACCCATCTCCCCGCCGATTCGCTGCGCCAGCTCATCCACGAGCTGCGCACGCCGCTCAATGCCATCATCGGCTTCGCCGAGATGATCGAAGGCCAGTATATGGGGCCGGCCGCGAGCGGCTATCGCGACCAGGCAGCCGCCATCATGGAGCAGGCGCGGCGCCTGCTCTCGGCGGTCGACGACCTCGACGTCGCCGCTCGGCTGGAGACCGACCGGCTCCAGTTCGAGGACGGCGCCGTCGACGCCGGCGCGATGATCGGGCGACTGCACGAATCCTACGAGCGGATCGCCGCCCAGCGCGGCGCTCGGCTGACGCTCGAGGTGGCGCCCGACCTGCCGCCGGCTCGGGTCGAGCCGGGCGCGGCCGAGCGGATGTTCGCCCGCCTTTTCGCGGCGACGATCGGCCTGGCCGGGGCCGGCGAGACGATCGCCGCGGCCCTGGATTCGGCGGCTCGGGCAGAGCGGCCCATGCTGCGGCTGTCGCTCGACCGCCCGAGCGCCATCGCCGGGCTGGACGAACCGGCGCTGCTCGACCCCGGCTACAGCCCCGAGGGCGACTGGCCGGCGGCGCCCGCGCTCGGCCTCGGCTTCGCGCTCCGCCTGGTGCGCAACATGGCCGAAGCGGCCGGCGGAAGCCTCGACGTCGAGGAGACTCGGATCGTCCTTTCGCTGCCGGCGATGGCCGAAGCGGAGCCGGAGGCCGGGCAGAACGAAGGCAATGCCTGAACGGCGCGCGAAAGCCGGCGTCTCGCCGCCGCCCATAGCCGGAGCGACGATCTTCTGGCCTTGGCGCCGGCGTCGCGCTATCGCTCGCGCGGCTTGGAAGGGCCTGTAGCTCAACGGTAGAGCCGGCCGCTCATAACGGCTTGGTTGCAGGTTCGAATCCTGCCGGGCCCACCAGCATTTCCGATCGGACTGCCTCGACCGGGCCGGCGGCAGCCTTTCCTCTTTCCTCGCGCCGCCGGCGCAACTACCATTTCGGCCGGACCTCGGGGAGTGGCGCAGCCTGGTAGCGCATCTGCTTTGGGAGCAGAGGGTCGCAGGTTCGAATCCTGTCTCCCCGACCATCGTCCAGCCGAGGCCCCCGGCCCCGTCGAGCCGGTCCGCTCGGGGGATTTGGCGCAAATCACCCTTTCGGGCGATATCTTCGCGGCGCTTGCCTGACCTATGCCGGAACGCGAAGGAGCCGACCGCCATGAAATATGCGCTCATCTACGGACTGCTTTCCGGCCTGGTCGTCATCGCGACGATGATGACCGGACTCCTGCTCGCCGACCGCGACAGCTTCTTCAGCTCGGAATGGTTCGGCTATCTCGTCATGCTGGTGGCGCTCACCCTCATCTTCATCGGCGTAAAGCGCTATCGCGACGTCGAGCGCGGCGGGATCATCGGCTTCGGCGCGGCCTTTGCCATGGGCCTGGGCATCGCGGCGGTCGCGGGACTCGCCTATGTCATCGTCTGGGAGGCCTATCTGGCGGCCACCGACTACGCCTTCATGGACGATTATATCGCCGGCTTGATCCGCGCGCGGCAGGCCGAGGGCATGAGCGGCGAGGCGCTCGCCCGACAGCTTGCCGAGTATGAGAGCATGCGAGTCCAGTACCGCAACCCGCTGTTCCGGGTACCGATGACGTTCCTTGAAATCTTCCCGGTCGGCCTGCTCGTCGCCCTGGTGTCGGCGCTTCTGCTGCGCAATCCCAGGCTGCTCCCCGCGGCCCGGTGACGACGCGGCGAGCCCGGCTCAGCCCGCCGTCGCCGCCTTGCCGTCGCCGAGCACCTGGTCGAGCGCGGCGGCGATCGTCTCGAGCCGATAGGGCTTAAGGATCACGGGCCTGCCGCGCGCCCCGGCCGCGGCGATCTCGTCGCTGTAGCCGGTGGTGAGGATGACCGGCAGCTCCGGCTTCAGCCGCGCCAGCGCGTCGGCGAGGTCGAGGCCGCTCATCCCAGGCATGACCACGTCGCTGAACACGGCGTCGAACGGCTGGCGCCGGGCAAGCTCGAGCGCCTGCTCCCCCGATTGCGCCCAGGCGACCCGGTGGCCAAGCTCGCTGAGCAGGGTCTCGGCGAACTCCCCCACTTCGACATTGTCCTCGACCAGCAGGATCCGGCCCGCGCGGACGGTGACGAAGCTGCCGGACGTCTCGTCGTCCTCGCCCTGCAAGGCGGAAGCGCTGCACGGAAGAAGGAGGGTGACGGTGGTCCCGCTCCCCGGCGTGCTGACGATTCGCACGTCGCCGCCGGACTGGGTGGCGAAGCCATAGACCTGGCTGAGGCCGAGCCCGGTCCCCTTGCCCGGGCTCTTGGTGGTGAAGAAGGGCTCGATCGCCCGGCTCAGCGTGTCCTCGTCCATGCCGCTGCCGGTGTCGGCGATGGTGACGGCGACCATCGTTCCCGCCCGCGCGTCCTGGTGGGGCGCGGTCTCGATGGTGAGGTCGCCGCCCTCCGGCATGGCGTCGCGCGCATTGACCGCAACGTTGAGCAGCGCCGATTCGAGCTGCGCCCGATCGACCTCGACGGCGCAGGCCGAAGGGGCGAGGCGGGTGCGCACCCTGATCCGCTCGCCGAGTGTCCGGTCGAGCAGGTCGGTCATGCCGCGGATCAGGTCGTTGACGTCGATCACCTCCGGCTGAAGCGGCTGGCGGCGAGCGAAGGCGAGCAACTGTCCGGTCAGTGCCGCCGCGCGCGCCGATGCCTGGACGATCGCTTCGGCGAAGCGAACGCGCTTGCCGTCGGCCAGCTCGGGCCGGCGAAGCATGTCGGCCGAGCCCTGGATGACGGTGAGG
>DATMVG010000043.1:0-5618 GCA_035563315.1 Allosphingosinicella sp.
ACCCTCGGCGTGATGTCCTTCGGCTTCGCCCGCGGCATACCGCGCAACGCCGACCTCGTCTTCGACATGCGCTTCCTCAGGAATCCGCACTGGGAAAAGGACCTCAAGGAGCTGACCGGCTTCGACCAGGCGGTGTGCGACCATATCGCGGGCGACGAGGTCTATGAGGATGCGCTGGGGCGGATCGAGGAGCTGCTGATCACCCTGCTCCCGCGCTACCGAGCCGAAGGCAAGGCCTATGTCTCGATCGCCTTCGGCTGCACCGGCGGGCGCCACCGCTCGGTCCATGTCGCGGAGCGAGTCGCTAGACGGTTGCGCGCAGCCGGTTTTTCGCCCACGGTGGATCATCGCGACCTCGCCTCGCCACCACGCGACGGCATCGAGCGATCCGCAGGGGGAAGTTCGGCAGCGACAGGTTCGGAGACTGGGGCGGACGACCGCTTTCAAGGTGGATGAATGATTGGTTTGGTGTTGGTGACCCATGGCCGGCTCGCGGCCGAGTTCGTCGTCGCCATGGAGCATGTCGTCGGTCCGCAGGAGCGGATCGAGCCGATCTGCATCGGCGCCGACGACGACATGGAGGCCCGCCGTGACGACATCGCGGCCGCCATCGCGGCCGTCGACGACGGCAGCGGCGTCATCGTCCTCACCGACCTGTTCGGCGGAACCCCGTCCAACCTCGCCATTTCGCTGATGAAGACCGAGAAGATCGAGGTGATCGCCGGAGTCAACCTGCCGATGCTGATCCGGCTCGAAGGCGCCCGCAAGACGATGGACGTTCGCGCCGCCGTCGCCGCCGCGCGCGAGGCGGGGCGGAAATATATCTCGGTCGCCTCGGAAATCCTCGGCGAGGCCGCGGCCTGAAGATGGTCAGCCGAACGGTCGAGCTGCGCAACAAGCGCGGCCTTCATGCCCGCGCCAGCGCCAAGTTCGTCACCCTCGCCGCTCAGATCGACGCCCAGATCGAGGTCGAGAAGGACGGCAGCAAGGTGTGCGGCACATCGATCATGGGGCTGATGATGCTGGGCGCCGCGATGGGCGACTCGATCACCATCAGCGCCACCGGATTCGGCGCCGAGCAGGCGGTCGAGAAATTGACGGAGCTGGTCGAGGCGCGTTTCCACGAGGACGCGTGAGCCGGTGCCTCGGCCGATCACCGCTTTCTCCAACCCGCTCGTCAAGCAGGCCCGTTCGCTGCGGGACAAGAAGAACCGGCGCAGCGAGGGTCTTTTCCTCGCCGAAGGGCTGAGGATCCTCACTGAAGCGCGGGACGCCGGCGTGCTCCCCGAACGCCTGTTCTACAGCGATCCCTCCCATCCCCTGCTTCGCCGGCTGGTCGAGGAGACCGAGGCCGCCGGCGGCGAGGCGATCGAGACCGGCGCCGACATCCTCCACAAGATCTCGGGAAAGGAAAATCCGCAGGCCGTGATCGGAGTCTACCGATCCTTCGACACGAAGCTCGCCGCGCTCGACCGGTCGGCGGCCCCGCTGTGGATCGTCGCCCAGGCGCTTCGCGATCCGGGCAATCTGGGGACCATCCTGCGCACCGGCGATGCGGTCGGCGCCGGCGGCCTGATCCTCGTCGACGACTGCGCCGATCCGTTTTCCGTCGAAGCGGTTCGGGCCTCGATGGGAGCCCTGTTCACCCAGCGCGTCGCGGCGGCGACCTGGGCCGAGTTCATCGGCTGGCTGCGGGGCGGCGACGGCGAGCTGATCGGCACCAGCCTCGGCGCCGGCCGGGACTACCAGCAGCCGAGCTACCGCAAGCCGGCTTTCATCCTGGTCGGCAACGAGCAAGCGGGCCTGCCGCCCGCCTATGAGTCGCAATGCGACATCCTCGTCAAGATCCCGATGCTCGGCAAGGCCGACAGCCTCAACGCCGCCGTCGCCGCCGCCGTGATGGCCTATGAGGTCGTCAACCAGTGGCGACGGGCCTAGAGCGTATCGCGCGAGGTCAATCAAACCCGCTCATCCTGAGTAGCGACTGAGCTTGGCGAAATGATCAGGTGAAACATGCCCCCGGCATGTTTCAGGATTGTCCGGGGGACAATCCGACCCGATCATCGTATCGGAGGACGGTCCTTCGATACGCCAGTTCGACAGGCTCACCGGCTACTCAGGATGAGCGGTTCTGTGAGAGATGATCACGCTCTAGTCGCCATCAGGCGGCCGAGGCGCTGGCCAAGCCCTCTCCCTCAGCCAGCAGGAAAATCAGGAACCGTCGCGACTCCCCGCCGTTCCTGCGTCCCATGAAGCGCCCGAACGTGACGATGCCGCGATGGCCGGCCTATCTGATGGGCGCCTTCGCCGCCGCCTGCGCCTATCCGGCGATCACCACTCCGCCGCCGGAAGCCGAGAGCTATCGGGCGCTCGGCCAGGAGCCAGGCTGGAACCTCACCATTGCCGGCGGCGTGATGGACTATGTCGGGGACTATGGCGAAACCCGGATCAGCGCTCCGCGGCCCGAGCCCCGGACGACCTTCAACGGCCGGCGTTACGAGACCGAACGGCTGACCGTCGACATCACCTATGTGCGCTGCAACGATGCGATGAGCGGGCACGGCTACGAGCATCAGGTGCTGGTGATCGCCGACGGCAACGATGTACGCGGCTGCGGCGGCGAGCGGCGGCCCGACTGGGACGTCTGACGGTCAGTTCGGCTGCCCGTCGCCTTCGACCGGGAACAGCTTGGTGAGCGGCCGGGGCGCCGCCTCGATGACCGGGAGCGCCTCGATCTCGCGGGCGCCGCTGGAGACTTCGAGCGCCTCGAAACGCTTGGCCTGGGTCAGCACCTGGCTCTCCAGGCTTCCGACGAAGGCATTGTAGGCGCCGGTCGCAAGCTCGAGGTTGCGGCCGAGCCGGGCGACGTGGCCGCCCATGACGGCGAGTCGGGCGTGCAGCTCCTTGCCGAGCCGAGCGATCTCGGCCGCTTCCTCGGCGAGCCGTTCCTGCCGCCAGACGCTGGCGACGGTTCGGGCGATGGCGACCAGGTTGGTCGGCGTGGCGAGCAGGACCCTCCGCTCGAACGACCATTCCCAGAGCCGGTCGTCCTGCTCCAGGGCGGCGGTGAGGAAATGCTCGCCGGGGATGTAGAGGATGACGTAGTCGGCGGCGTCGCCGAACTGCTCCCAATAGTTTTTCGAGCCGAGCTGCTGGGCGTGGCTCCGGATCGAGGCGGCGTGCGCCTTGAGGTGGGCCGCCCGCGCCGTCTCGTCGGCCGCCTCGCTGGCGTCGAGAAAGGCGTTCAGCGAGCATTTGGCGTCGATGATCAGCTTGCGGCCGCCGGGCAGCCGGACGACGACGTCGGGCCGGAGCCGGCCGTCGGCGGTGTCGACCGAGACCTCGGTCCGGAAATCGGCATAAGGCGAGAGCCCGGCCTGCTCGAGCACGTTCTTGAGGCTCTGCTCGCCCCAGCGGCCTCGGGCCTTGGGGCTTGAGCGAAGCGCGTTGACCAGGCGCGCGGTCTCGTCGCGGACCTGGGTGTGGCCGGCATGGAGCAGGGTCACCGCCTCGCGCAGCGCCTCGTAGCTCCCCACCCTCTCCTTCTCGACCTTGGTCAGGCCCTCCTCGTAGCGCTTCAGGGTCGCCTCGACCGGCTGCAGCAGCGCCTTGAGCTGCGCCTCGCTCTTCTCGCTCGCCTGGTTGAAGCGGGCGTCGGCGCGGTCCAGGAAATGCTTCTGCGCCTCGGTCAGCAGCTTGGCGCCGATCTCGTGGAACTGGGCGGTCAGCGCTTCCTTGGCTTCGAGCAGCTCCTTCATCCGCGATTCGAAGTTGCGGGCGTCGGCCCGCATCTCGGAGAGCTGGCGCAAGGCCTCGTCGCGCTCGACCGTGACCTCCGACAGGGTCATGCGAAGCAGCTCCGCCGCCTTGGCCCGCTCGTCGGCGGCGGCATGGCTCTTCTCGGCGTCGCCGCAGCGGGCGCGCAGCTGGTCGCATTCGGCGCGCAGCGGCGCCGACTGCCGAGCCGCGGCGAACCAGCCCAGGGCCAGGCCGGCGATCAGCGCGGCAAGCGCGAGCACGACCGAAACAAGCGGGTCCATTCGAATTGCCTCCGAGCAGAACGAAGGGCGAACCTAGAGCAGCGCCGCCCCCGGCTCAAGCGCGCCGCCGCCGAAGCTGTGGAAAACCGCCCGTCGCCTGGCTCCCGCCGCATCCGCATTAGGGTCCGTCCGGCTGAAGCTGAATCGTTTCCCGGCGAAGGGGCCCCCCGCAAAGTAGTACTTTGCGGGGACCCCGAAGGCCGGGACCCAGTCCATCCGAAAGTGCCGCTGGACCCCGGCCTTCGCCGGGGAACAGATGTTTCCAGTCCTGCGCCGGCAGAGCGGCTCGACGCTGGATGCTCCGGCTCGTCATGCCGGATTTGATCCGGCATCCACCTATCTTTTTTCGCGACGACTCGAACAAGGTGGATCCCGGATCAAGTCGGGGTGACAAACAACCTAGGCTGCCCGCGGCGGCGCCACCCGGCCACCACCTACCCGTCACCCTGAACTCTCTCCGTCACCCTGAACTCGTTTCAGGGTCCAGGCCTCCACCCGCAAAGCGGCTCGCCGCTGGATGCTCCGGCTCGTCATGCCGGACTTGATCCGGCTGTGGATTCACATTTGAAGTGCAACGGTTGGAGGAAGGTTTCGGCTGGGGTTTGGAAGCCGAGGCATTTGCGTGGGGTATTGTTGTAGCGGGCGACGAGCTTGTCGAGGGTTCGGCCGGAGAGGCTGTCGAGGTCGGTGCTTCGTGGCAGGGCTCGTCGGAGGCGTCCGATGGCGTTTTCGACGCCGCCTTTTTGCCATGGGCTTCGGGTGTCGCAGAAGTAGGTGTGGATGCCGAGCTGCCGGGTGAGGCGGTAATGGCGGGCGAACTCGGTGCCGTTGTCGAAGGTGATGGTGCGGCGCATGTCGGCGGGCATGGGCTTGAGGATGGCGGCGAGCGCGGTTGCGGTCGGCTCGGCCTTGAGGCTTGGCGGCCGGACGAGGAAGGTGATCCGGGAGTGTCGCTCGTGGGCGACGAGGACGGCCTGGCCGGCTCTTGAGAAGAGCATTGCGTCGGCCTCCCAATGGCCCTTGGCGGCGCGATCGTCGGCCTCGGCGGGGCGGTCGTGGATGGACCTTCGGTCGGCGAAGCGAGGGGCGCCGCCGCCTTTGTTGCGCCAGCCGCGTTTGAGCCTGCCGCGCAGGAGGTAGCGGCGCCAGGCGACGTCGTTGGTTCGCTTCATCTGGGCATGGACGAAGCGGTAGATGGTCTCGTGGCTGATCACCGGGTGGCCTGCGTCGAGGGCGAGGCGGCCGCAGATCTGCTCGGGCGACCAGCCGTCGGCCATGCGGTCCAGCACGTCTTCGCGCAGGGCGTCGTCGCGCTCGAGCCGCGATCCCGACCAGCGCCTGGCCGAGGCCTGCCGCTGGGCGTAGGTCGGGCTGTAGCCGATCCTCGAGCCTTTGTTGCGCTTCAGCTCCCTGGAGACGGTCGACGGCTGGCGATCCAGAGCTGCAGCGATCTGCCGGATCGATTGCCCGCCTTCATGAAGGCGGGCAATCTCACACCGTTCCTCGATCGATAGCTGGCGGTAGCTGGGCATGGCGACACCTGTCTTAGGTGTTGCACTTCGTTTGTGAACTCAGAGG
>DATMVG010000044.1:0-3097 GCA_035563315.1 Allosphingosinicella sp.
GCGGCGGCCGCCGTCGCCGAACCCGAGCGCCGCTTCGGCCCGCGCACGACGATCCTCGCGGCCACGGCGCTGCTGCTGGCCGGCGCGACCGCGATCGGGTTCGCCGCGACCTCGGCCTTCGGCGGCGAGGAGCCGGCGCGCCACCAGCCCTCGCAGAAAGCGCGCGACCTCTATCTCGCCGGCCTCTATCATTGGGAACGCCGAACCGCGGACAGCCTCGGCCGGGCGCAGGCCCTGTTCGGCCAGGCCATCGCCGAGGACCCGCTCTACGCCGAACCCCATGCCGGCCGCGCCAACGCCTATCTGCTGCTTCGCGAATATGCCGGAATGCCCGACGCCGAAGCCTATCCCCGGGCGCGCGCCGCGGCGGAGCGGGCGCTCGCGCTCGACGAGCGGCTGCCCGAGGCCCATCTCGCGCTCGCCTTCGTCACCTTCTACTGGAACGGCGACTTCGAGCGCGGGCTGAGCTCGTTCGAGCGCGCCATCGCCCTCGATCCGTCCTCGCCGCGCGCCCATCACTGGTACGCCACGGCGCTCTATCATGCCGGGCGCGGCGGACGCGCGCTGGCGGCGATCGACGACGCCCAGCGGCTCGCTCCGGACTCGCGCTCGGTGCTCGCCGACAAGGGGCTCATCCTGTTCGAGGTCGGCCGGTCGGCCGAGGCGGTGGCGCTGCTCGGCCAGATCTCCCACAGCGAGCCCGATTTCCTGTCGCCGCCCCGCTACCTCGCCATGATCCATCTCGCCGAAGGCGACCTCGCCGCCTTTCTCGGCCAGGCGCGGAAGGCGGCCCGGCTGGCGCGCGACGAGGACCAGCTCGCCGTGCTCGACGCCGCCGAGCGGGGCTGGCGCTCGGGCGGCCGCGACGCGATGTTCCGGGCGATGCTGGCGGTCCAGCTGAGGCTCCGCGAGGCTGGACGGGAAACCGACTATGCGCTCGCCGTGACCCATGCCCAGCTCGGCGACCGGGCGGCGGCGCTGCGCCAGCTCGAGGCCGCGTTCCGAAGCCGCGATCCGCAGCTCGTCGGCCTCAGGGTCGATCCCAAGCTTCGCGCCCTGCACGGCGATTCCGCCTTCCGCCGCCTTGCCCAGCGCGTCGGGACCTCGGCGGGCTGAGCGGCCGCTCCCGGCGCCGGCTCGAAAAAGTATCGCCGATTTCCAACGACGTCGCGGCCCTGTCGTCGCGTAATGCCCCGAACTGTCCCGAAATGCCCCGAAGCCGCTTTCCTCGCCTCCCCTAGCATCCGCCGACCGCGGGCGCCGTCCGCGTGGATTCTTTCGAAGGGGTGAGGCGATGGGGACGGTCCATTTTTCCGATGGAGGCAAGGGCGCGGACGGCAGCTTCCGTGCCGGGACCCGGCTGCGCCGCAACGCCCTGCTGGTCGGCACCAGCCTGCTGGTCTACGCCGCCGCGCCGACGGCCGCCCTGGCCCAGGCCGAATGCGGCCCGCCGCCGCCGGGCGGCGGCACCGTCACCTGCACTCCGGCCGGCAATCCCTATCCGGACGGGATCGACTATGATCCGGCGGGCGGCCTCGTCGCCGACCTCACCGTCGTGCTCGAGCCCGGAGTGCGGGTCGTCAACAACGGCAGCGCCTCCAACCCCAACGGGGTCGAGATCGGCTCGAGCGAGCCGGGCGTCGACCTCGCCCTCGAGGCCGGCACCGACACCGCGATCGAAACCAACGCCGACGATCATGACGGAGTCGACGTCGTCTCGGTCGACGGCACCGTGTCGGTAACCGTCGACGACGTCGGCACGACGGGCGAGAATTCGGACGCCATCGTCGCCAGCGGCCGCGGCTCGACCGTCGTCAGCGGCGACACGATCTCGACGACCGGCGACTCCTCCTACGGCGTTCGAGCCGAGGAGGGCAATTTCATCCTCCCGGGCGTGCCCGCCGATCCGGCCGGCGCGAGCGTCACCGTCAATTCGGTCGCCACCGAGGGCGAGAATGCGATCGGCATTTCCGCCTTCTCGGAAAATGGCGACACCGTGGTCGATGCGACGTCGGTGACGACCGGGGGCGACTTTTCAGCCGGAGTCGTCGCGATCGGGGCGGTCAACGACGTCAGCGTGACCACCGACAGCGTCACCACCCAGGGCACGGACTCGACCGGGATCAGCGCCCTGATCTTCCCGTTTCCGGACGAGGTGCCGGTCGGCGTGGTCCTCGTCGACAGCGGCGCGGTGGTCACCAACGGCGACGGGGCCGAGGGCATTGTCGCGGCATCGCCGACGACGAACGTGACCGTCAACAGCGGCTCGGTCGCCACCAGCGGCGACAATGCGCGCGGAATCACCGCCTCCGTCACCGGCCAGTTCGTCGGCCCGGGCAGCTATGTCTATGGCGAAGGCGACATCGTCATCGATTCGGGCACCGTCACCACGCTCGGCGCCAATTCGGACGGCATCGTCGCCGCCGGAACCGACGACGTCACCATCACCAGCACCCTCGTCACCACCGAGGGCGACCGAAGCTCGGGCATTGCCGCCGAGGCCTCGTTCGACGGCGACGTCGTCATCACCAGCGGCGAGATCCGGACCGCCGGCGACACCGACAACGGCGCGCCCTATGGCGACGAGGGCAATGCCCACGGCATCGACGCCCGATCCGTCGACGGATCGATCACCATCGAGACGAGGATCGTCGGCACCGCCGGCGACGGCGCGATCGGCATCGCCGCCTCGACCGAGACCGGCGGGATCGACATCGCCGCTTTCGAGACCACCGCCACGGCCGGCGCCTCGAGCCTCGGCATCGCCGCCACCAGCGCTTCCGGCAACATCTCGATCCGGTCCGGCGAGGTGACGACGGTTGGGGCCAACAGCGACGGCATCAACGCGGCCAGCCCCGGCGGCAGCGTCTCCGTCAACGCCAGCGGCGCCATCACCACCGAAGGCGCGAACAGCGACGGCATCCAAGTGTCCAGCGAATCGGGCGACGCGCTCGCGCTCGGGTCCAGCGGCGGCGACAGCGTCACCACGAGCGGCGACGGCAGCCGCGGCATCGTCGCCACCAGCCGCGACGGCCGCGCCCTCGCCTCGGGAAGCGTCGTGACGAGCGGCGCGCACGCGACCGGACTGGTCGCGACC
>DATMVG010000045.1:0-8533 GCA_035563315.1 Allosphingosinicella sp.
AGGATGGTCCAGACCCGGCTCGAATCGGTATAACCGTGCAGGAGCAGCAGCGGCGGGCCGGCCGGATCGCCGAGCTCGACATAGCTGATCCGGATCCCGTTGGGCAGCGCCACCTGGCGCTTGCGGGCGTTCCAGCCCGCCTGATCGACCGGCGCCGCGGCCGCGGGGGCCGGCGAGGCGACGGGCGAGGCCAGCAGCAAGGCGAGCGCGAGGAGGAGCCGGCTCATGCGATCGCCTTTCCGACCAGCATCGCCCCGACCCGGCTCGAGCCGCCGTCGTAGAAGCCGACCTCGCCGCTGAATTCGCGCGGGTTCGCGAAGGTGCCGAAGAGGATGTCGAACAGCGGCAGGTCGGCATAGTTGCGGGCGTGGACTCCGCGCTCGTGATGCAGCGAATGGCTCTCCGGACGCTGGACGATGTAGCCGAGCCAGTGCGGAGTCCTGATGTTGGCGTGCTGGAACATCCCGCAGAAGGTGGCGAGCAGGTTGATGACGATAGCCGCCTCGGCGCTGATGCCGAAGCCGAGGACCAGGCACAGGCTGCCGACGAAGGTGAAGCCGAGCACGTCGAAGGGGTGGAAATAGAAGGCGCCCCAGATGTCGACGCGCTCGGCGCTGTGGTGCATCTGGTGGAACCAGCGCCACAGCAGCGGCGTGTTGTGCATCGTCCGGTGCCAGACGTAGATGCCGAATTCGAGGACGAGGAAGCCGCCGGCGATCTGCGCCCAGAGCGGCAGCGAATCGGCGGCGAACAGCCGGTGCTCGCCGAGCCAGCCGTCCCACATCAGCGGCGCGTATGTGGCGAGCTCGAAGTAGAGCACGAGAAAGGCCGCGCCGCGAAGCCGCCAGAGCCTGATTTCGGGGAAATTGCGCGCCCGGGCGACGAGTTCGACCGCCGCGAACAGGGCGAACAGCCCCAGCGCGATATAATGATAGAGACCGAGCATGACCGTTCCTCAGCCCCCCGCTGTGGAAGGACGGCGGATTAGCCGCGCCGCTCGCTCCTCTCTAGCAGCTTTGCGGTCGCTTTTCATGCCGCTGGCGAAAACGGCGTGTTTCCGGTAATTTGCGGGTCGGGCGCGGAAGGGGTGAAGAGCGATGGCCGACAAGGTCCTGGCAAAAACCGCACCGGCGGTACAGTTGGAGCCGGCGGGCCGGACCAAGGGCGAGCGAACGCGCGGCAAGATCCTCGACGTCGCCTATGACGCGATCGTCCACAAGGGCTTCGCGGCGACCTCGATCGAGGAGCTGGTCGAGGCGGCGGGGATCACCAAGAGCGGCTTCTTCTACCATTTCAGGGACAAGAACGACCTCGCGCGGCAGCTGCTCGAGCGCTTTCTCGCCGAGGACGCCGAGATCCTCGACGCGCTCGAGGAGCGTGCCCGAGCCCTCGCCGACGATCCGCTGCAGAGCTTCCTGATCTTCCTCAACCTCTATGCCGAGATGATGGACGAGATGCCGGACCTCCATCCCGGCTGCCTGGTCGCGACGATCACCTATCAGGAGCAGATGTTCGATCCCGCCGTTCGCCAGATGAACGCCGACAGCGTGCTGGCGCTGAGGGCCCGCTTCGCGCGCTGGCTCGAAGAGGTGGCCGAACGCCATCCGCCGCGGACGATCGTCGACATCAACGCCCTGGCCGACAATGTGACCGTGATCGTCGAAGGCGCGATCATCCTGTCCAAGGCGCTCGGCGACCGGACCCTGATGGGCCGCCACACCCGCCTGTTCCGCGACCATGTGAAGTTCATCTTCGGCGCCGCCTGAGCCTCGAGGGAGAGTCGGTCCGACCCGCCGCCCGCCGCCGCGCCCGGGCCTCGTCGAGGCGACCCTCGGAAGGTCGGATTTCGGCCATGACGCGAGCCAATGAGTGCGCTAGGCTCGCCGAAAAGGGGGGATCGCGATGCGCCATCTGCCACTGCTCGCCGCCATGCTTCTCGCCGCTCCGGCCGCCGCGCAGGAGATCGCCCGCCGGGGCGCGGCCGAAGCGCCGATCTCGGCGTCGGTCGAGGTGCCCGCCGGCAGCCGGCTCGTCTATGTCAGCGGAACCGTCCCCGACGTCGCCGACGATGCGGCCGCGCCGGGCTCGGTGCAGCGTTACGGCGACACCGCCGCCCAGACCCGATCGGTGCTTCGGCGGATCGAGGCGCAGCTCAGCGAGCACGGGCTGGGCCTGGGCGACGTCGTCATGATGCGAGTCTTCCTGGTGGCGCCGCCAGGCCAGGAGCGGATGGATTTCGCCGGGATGATGGGCGTCTATCGGGAGTTCTTCGGGACCGCGGCGCAGCCCCACCGGCCCGCTCGATCGACGATGCAGGTGGCGGGGCTGGTCGATCCGGGCTGGCTGGTCGAGATCGAGGTGACGGCGGCGGCACGCTAGCCGGAAGGGGGCCAGGGCGATGGGGCTGACGCGCAGAGCCTTTCTGGAGCGGCTCGGGGCGGTGGGCGGCTACAGCGCCGTCTATCTCGGCATGGAGGCGATGGGGCTGCTGAACGCGCCGCCGGCCGCGGCCGAGCCCTTCGCCCTGCCGCCCGGATCGGGCCGGGGCCGCAAGGTGGCGATCCTCGGCGCCGGAATCGCCGGGCTGGTCGCCGCCTACGAGCTGAAGCAGGCCGGCTGGGACGTCGCCGTGCTCGAGGCGCGCGACCGGGTCGGCGGCCGGGTGTGGACGGTGCGCGGCGGCGACCGCATCGTCCAGACGAGACGGGAAGACCAAATCTGCCAATTCTCGGACGGCCTCTATCTCAACGCCGGCGCGGCCCGGATCCCGACCGCCCACCACACCATCCTCGGCTATGCGCGCCGGCTCGGAGTGCCGCTCGAGGTGATGGTCAATTCCAGCCGAGCCTCGCGCTGGGACATGGGCGGACGGGTCTACACCAACCGCCAGATGACCCACGACGTTCGCGGACGCTTCATCGAGCTGCTCGCCAAGGCGGTCGACCGCGGCGCCCTCGACCGCGAGCTGACCGGCGGCGACAAGGAAGCGATGCGCCAGTTCCTCGCTTTCTACGGAAGCCTCAACGAGCGCGGCGAATATGCGCCCGACGGCCGCTCCGGCTATGACGAGCTGCCGGCCGGCTACGACAATCCGGGCCGCGCCGCCGCCCCGCTGGCGCTGAGCGAGCTGATGACGATGCGCGCCGCCGGGCTGCCGCTCGTCTTCGAGGAGTTTTTCGACCAGCAGGCGCCGATGTTCCAGCCGGTCGGAGGCATGGACCGGATCGCCCATGCCCTTTACGAGCAAGTGCGTCCGGCGGTGCGGCTGGGCAGCCCGGTCGCCGAGATACGCCGCCGCGGCGAAGGCGTGCGAATCCTTCACGGGCCGGGCCGGCAGGCGCTCGACGCCGATTATTGCGTCTGCACGCTGCCGCTCAATCTGCTCCAGCGCATCCCCAACGACTTCTCGCCGGCCAAGCAGGCGGCGATCCGCGACGTGCCTTACGTGCCGGGAGTGAAGGCCGCCTTCGAGAGCCCGCGCTTCTGGGAGGATGAAGGGATTTACGGCGGCCTCGGCTGGACCGATCAGCCCAACGAGAATCTGATCTACCCTTCGGGGGATTGGCATTCGGACAAGGGCGTGCTGGTCGCCGCCTATGTCGCCGGATGGACCGGGCAGAACCACCCGCAGGAGTTCACGGCACTCAGCCACGAGGAGCGATTCCGAATCTGCCGCGAGGTGGTCGAGCGCATGCATCCCGCGCAGTCGGCGAAGCTCGCCAGGCCGGTGACGGTCGCATGGGGGCTGACGCCCTGGTCGGAAGGCATCGGACCGCGCCACCCCGACTGGTTCGCCAATCCGCGCGGCGAGCGCTACGCCGAGCTGCTTCGGCCGGAGGGGCCGATCGTCTTCGCCGGGGAGCATCTGAGCTATATCGTCTTCTGGCAGGAAGGGGCGGCGCTTTCGGCGCACGAGGCGATGCGGCTGCTGACCGCCCAGGCCGCGGAGCGGCGGGCGGCGGCTTGATCGATCCACGCGCGCGCCCCGTCGAAACGGCTTGGGCGCGCCGGCCCCGGCTGATATCCTGCCGGCCGCCACCAGCCGGGGGAAACAAGATGCCGATGCGCCGACTGATCGCCCTTGCCGTCTCGCTCGCCTTGCCGCTCGCCGCCGCCGAAGCGGCGCCCGCCGACGTCGCCGCTGCGGTCGCGGCTCCGGGCCGGCCGGCCGACGCGGTCGCTCTCGACGAAGTCCGGCGGCCGGTCGAGGTGCTGCGCTGGCTCGGCCTCGAGCGCGGCGACCGGGTCCTCGATTACTTCACCGGCACCGGCTATTATGCCGAGATCATGGCCCACGCGGTGGGGCCCGAGGGCGTCGTCGTCGGCTGGAACGCGCCGAGCTTCATGGCCAACGAGCGGGTGCGAACGGCGCTGGCCGGGATCAAGGAGCGCTCTCCCAACGCCTCGTTCTTCTCGACTCCGGTGACCGCCCTGTCCTTCCCGCCGGACAGCTTCGACTTCGTCCTGCTCCATCTCGTCTATCACGACGCTTATTGGGAGAGCAGTCGCTTCAACCTGCCGCGGATCGATCCCAACACGGTCACCGCCGCGCTCTTCGCCGCGACCAGGCCCGGCGGCACGGTGGCGGTGATCGACCATGTCGCCGCGCCGGGACGGGAGACCAGGGCCGAGGTCGAGGCCACTCACCGAATCGATCCCGCCGTGATCCGCGCCGATTTCGAGCGCGCGGGCTTCGTCCTCGACGGCGAATCCGACCTTCTGCGCAACCCGCAGGACGACCGCTCGGTCAACGTCTTCGAGCCGTCGATCCGAGGCCGAACCGACCGCATCGTCTATCGCTTCAGGAAGCCGGCGGCTCGCTAGGCTATGGCGGAGAACAAGACCAAGCCGACGGAGGTCGGCGTCGACGCCTTCCTCGATTCCGTGCCCGATCCTCAGCGCCGCGAGGACGCCAGGAGACTGTGCGCGACGATGGAGCGGCTGTCGGGCGAGCCACCGGTGATGTGGGGGCCGAGCATCGTCGGTTTCGGCCACTGCCGCTACCGCTACGAGAGCGGCCGGGAAGGGGAAATGCCCCGGATCGGCTTCTCGCCGCGGGCGAAGGAGCTGGTCCTCTATCTGGTCGGCGGCTTTCCGCGCCACCAGGCGCTGATGGACCGCCTCGGCAAGCATCGCACCGGCAAGTCCTGCCTCTACGTGAAGCGGCTCGCCGACCTGGACGAGGAGGTGCTCCAGGCGCTGATCCTCGAAGCGCTGGCCCATATGCGGGAAACCTATCCGGAAGAGGCGTGAACGCGCGGACCCATCATCGCCATTCTGAACTTGGTTCAGCATCCGGCGTCGAGCCGCGGGGCGCGCGGCGAGCTGGACCCTGAAACGAGTTCAGGGTGACGGGAGTGGGCGCGAGGCGGCGGGACGTGGCGCGGGGTGTTCCCCGGCGAAGGCCGGGGTCCAGGGACGGCGTGGAAACTGGGCCCCGGCCTCCGCCGGGGAACGAGTCTGGCGGGCCGAACTTGCCTAAGTCGCCTATCTCGCGCGGCCCTCGCGGGCGGGTTTCAGGCCGGGTCGACCCCGAGTCTGGCCCAGGCCGTCATGCTGAACTCGTTTCAGCATCCGGCGTCGAGCCGCGGGGTGCGTGGAGGGCTGGACCCTGAAACGAGTTCAGGGTGACGGGGCGGGGTTCGAGCCGCCGGGCGCATGGCGAGCTGGACCCTGAAACGAGTTCAGGGTGACGGGAGTGAGCGCGAGGCGGCGGGACGTGGGTTCGGGCGTTCCCCGGCGAAGGCCGGGGTCCAGGGACGGCGTGGAAACTGGGCCCCGGCCTTCGCCGGGGAACGAGCCTGGCGGGCCGAACTTGCCTAAGTCGCCTATCTCGCGCGGCCCTCGCGAGCGGGTTTCAGGCCGGGTCGACCCCGAGTCTGGCCCAGGCCGTCATGCTGAACTTGGTTCAGCATCCAGCGTCGAGCCGCGGGGCGCGTGGAGGGCTGGACCCTGAAACGAGTTCAGGGTGACGGAGCGGAGGGCGGGCCCCGAGGTGGCGGGGGTCAGTTGGCTTGGATGAAGCCGGCGATGGCGTCGGCGAGACCTGGAGCGAGCGGCAGGCCGGCGTCGCCGTAGGTCGCGAAGTTCGAAGCCGGGTCGGCGGGCGCCGTCTTCAGCACATGGTTCATGCCCTCGATCAGTCGGACCGCGATGCCCGGACGCGCCGCTCCGAGGCGCTCGGCGTCGGCGATTCCGGTCTGCAGGTCGGTGGTGCCCTGGACGACCAGGATCGGGCCCGGATAGTCGCGGGCGAGCTCGGCCGGATCGAGCGCGAGCAGCGAGATGAGGAACGGCTGCACGGTCGGGCGGAAGAGCGGCAGAAGCGCGGGATTCATGCCTGCGCCCGGAACCGGCCGTCCGGCTTCCAGCTCGGCGAGGATCCGGCGCGCCTCGTCGAGGATCGGCGCGTTGGCCGGGTTGGCGCCCAGTTGCTCGCGCAGGATGTCGCCGAGGCGTCGGCCCACGGGCGAGACCAGGACGATTCCGCAGACGTCCTGGTTGCCCCGGGCGGCGAGCAGGGCGTGAATAGCGCCCTCGCTGTGGCCGAGCAGCCAGACGCAGCTTGTCCCGGTCCGGGCCTTGAGGTCGGCCGCCCAGGCGCGCGCATCGTCGGCGAAGGTCTGGATCCGCATGTCCTGCTCGGTCGGGCCGGCGGCGGCGCTGCCGGCGATTCCGCGCTTGTCGACCCTGAGGCTGGTCAGGCCGCGCTCGGCCAGCGCCTCCGCCAGCATCCGGTAGGGCGAGGCGGCGATCCCCGCCGGGCTGTTGCCGTCGCGGTCGGTCGGCCCCGACCCGGCCAGGATGAGGACAGGCGCTCCTTCGGGCGACGGCCGCGGCGGCGCGAGCAGGGTCCCGCGCAGCTGCCGCCCCTCGGCGCCGATCGCGACCTGCGAGGATAGCGGGGGCTGCGGCTCCGGGGCCGCGGCGGCGGGAGGAGCGAGCAGTGCCGCGGCAAGGCGGGCGGCTGGAAGCAGCATCGGCGGTCCTCCCACGGCAGGGTGCACCGGCACGGCCTGGCCGGCAAGCGCATTCATCCGCGCTTCAGCTTGCGGAGGCGAAACGAGGCCACTCCGCGACAGAAAGAGCTTGCGTCCTGCTACAAACGTGGCATGCTACATCGGTAGCAGGTGAGGCCCATGATCGATTCTCTTCCCCGTCGCGAACGCGAAATCTTCGAGCTGCTGTGCAGCGCCGGCGAAGCGACCGCCGCCGATCTGCGCTCGGCGATGACCGATCCGCCCAGCTATTCGGCGGTCCGGACCCTGCTCGCCCGGCTCGAGGCGCGCGCCCTGGTGAGGCACCGCGCCGTCGACCAGACCTATGTCTACAAGAGCGTCCCCCAGCCGGCCAAGGTGCGCGAATCGGCGCTCAAGCAGATGGTGAAGACCTTCTTCGACGGTTCCGCGGCGAGCGCCGCCACCGCCTTGCTCCGCCTCACCCAGAGCCTGTCGCCGGCCGAAGCCGCCGCTCTCCAGCGGGCGATCGAGGATGCGAAGGAGCGCGGGGAATGAGCGCCGAATTCTTCGTCGAAATGGCTTGGAAGTCGGCGCTGATCAGCGGCGCCGCGCTCGCCCTCGCCACCGCGCTCAGGTCGCGAGCCGCCGCGGACCGGGCGATGGTCCTTCGGGTCGGAGTCGCCGGGCTGCTGCTGCTGCCGGCGATCGCCCTGTGGCTGCCCGCGCTTCAGGTCGAGGCCTGGTCGGCACCGCAGGGCGCGGCGCCGGCCGCCGCCGCCCTCGCCGAGTCGATCCCCGAGGCGGGCTTCGCCGTCCCGGTCGCCGTCGACCTCCAGCCCGAAGGGACGACGATCTGGGACGACCCCACTCCGCTCGTCCTTCTCGCCTATCTCGGCGGGCTGCTGATGGCGGCGGGACGGCTGCTCGCCGGAATCGCCACGCTCGGGCGCTGGACCGCGTCGGCCCGGACCGTCGCCTGTCCCGAATGGCTCGCCGCCTTCGAGCGCGCGCGCTGGGCGGCGCCGAACGGCGAGCGGCTCCGGCTGCTGGTGTCGGATTCGGTGCCCTCGCCGCTGAGCTGGGGGTGGCTCAGGCCGGTGATCCTGATCGATCCCGACACCCTCGCCCAACCGGACGACGCCGATGCGATCCTCGCCCACGAAATCGCCCATGTCGCTCGCCGCGACTGGCCGGTCTTGATCCTGTCGCGCCTGGCGGCCGCCCTGTTCTGGTTCAACCCGCTGGTCTGGATGCTCGAGCGCGAGGTCGTCCAGCAGGCCGAGGAGGCCGCCGACTGCCATGCCGTCGACCGAGTCGAGCCCTCGCGCTACGCGCAGACCTTGCTGAGCTGGGCCTGGGCGAACGGCGCGGTTCCGGCGAACAGCATCGCCCCGTCCGAAGGCGCGCTGGCGCGGCGGATCAGGGCGGTGCTCGACGGAAGGGTCCGCAACCGCCCGGGCGGCTCGGCCTGGACGGCGATCGCCATCCTCGCCTGCATCGCCATCGCCGCTCCGGTGGCGGCCGTCGAGCTGGTCGAGGCTCGTCCGGCGCCCGCGCCCGTTGCCCCGCCGGCG
>DATMVG010000046.1:0-6873 GCA_035563315.1 Allosphingosinicella sp.
TGCGCAACATCGGGCCGAGGATGAAGACCAGGACGACGATCCAGAAGATCAGCGGGAAGATCGAACCGCCCTCGCCGCTCCCGCTCTGCGCCTGGGCCGCCTCGAGCGCGCGCTGCTCGGCGGCCTCGGGCGGCGCCTGCAGCTGCTGGATGATGGCGTCGGCGCCGGCCATGACTCCGCCCGGATAGTCGTTCTCGCGGAAGCGCGGCAGAATCTGCTGCTGGATGATCTGGTTCGACAGGGCGTCGGTGACGATCGGCTCGAGGCCGTAGCCGACCTCGATCCGCACCTTGCGCTCGCTCGGCGCGACGAGGAGGATGACCCCGTTATTGGCGCCTTCCTGGCCGAGCCGCCAGCGCCGGCCGAGCTGGTAGCCGTAATCCTCGATCGGATAGCCTTCGAGGCTGGCGATCGTGGCCACGACGAGCTGGCGCGACGAGGCCTGCTCCAGCGCCGCCAGCCGCTCGGTCAGCTCGGCCTCCTGCGTCGGCGGCAGCAGGTTGGCCTGATCGACGACCCGGCCGGTCAGCGGCGGGAAATTCTGCGCCGTCGCCGGAGCGGCGACGAGCAGCGCGAGAACGAAGAGCAGCCGCTTGATCATGGCCTCCCCCGCCTAGGCGTGCCCTCGTGCGCAATCAACGTCGCGATGATCGCCCTCGCGCCGGCCTCGATACCCTCATGCCAGCGGCCTTCCCGGAAATTCGGCACGAGATCCCTCTCGACGATCGACCGGGCCCGATCGTCGGTGAGTATCGCCTCGAGGCCGTTGGCCACTTCGATCCGAGTCAGGCGTTCGGCCGGCGCGACGACCAGAAGCACGCCATTGTCCTTGTCGGCCTGGCCGATTCCCCAGCCGTTGCCGAGGGACCGGCCGAAATCCTCGATCGACCGGCCCCGCAAGCCGCGGACCGTGACGATGACGAGTTGATCGGTCGTCCGCCGCTCCAGCGCGGCCAGCTCGGCCGTCAGGCGCGCTTCCTCCTCGGGCGACAGCAATTCGGCCTCATCAACGACCCGCCCGCTAAGCTCGGGCAATGCCGCATCCCGAGCCGCGGCCGGCGGCCGGGCCGCCGCCAGGGCGGCCGCGGCAGCCGCGGAAGCTTGGGGTGCCGGAGCGCCGGAATCGCCGGCGGCGAAGGCCAGCAAGCCGGCCGCCAGCGCGATCGCCGCTCCCGTCACTATCCTGGGCTTATTGCGCGTTGCCGTCGCCGAAATCGACCGTGGGCGCCACGTCCGCATTGGGAGTCGTCGCCTGGAAGGTCGCCATCGGCTCGGACCCGTAGATCACCTTCGCCCCGATCACCGCCGGGAAGGTCCGGATCGTCGTGTTATAATTCTGCACCGCGCTGTTATAGTCGCGCACCGCGATGTTGATCCGGTTCTCGGTGCCTTCGAGCTGCTGCATGAGGGTCGAGAAATTCTGCTGGCTCTGGAGATTGGGATAGGCCTCCTGGAGCCGCTGAAGCGGGATGATCGCGGCGCTGAGCCGGCTCTGCGCCTCGGCGAAGCGCTGCATCGCCGCGGGATCGGTGAGCTGGTCGGGCGTGACCGTGATCCGGGTGGCGTCCGCCCTCGCCTGGGTGACTCCGGTCAGGATCCGCTCTTCCGAAGCGGCGGCGCCGCGGACCGTCGCGACGAGGTTGGGGATGAGGTTGGCGCGGCGCTGATAGGAGGCCTGAACGTCCGCCCAGCGGGCCTTGGCCTCCTCCTCGGCGGTCGGGATCGAATTGACGCCGCAGGCCGACAGCGTGACGACGAGGGCGGCGAGCACGGCGAACAGACGGGTGCGCATCTTTGAAGGCCTCTCCTTTGCAAAGGCTTGGCCAGCGAAGTAAGCGTTTCGGTCCGGCTCCGCAACGGGGGAGGAAAAGATGCTGAGAGAGTTTCGGGATTTCGTCGCGCGCGGCAACGTTCTCGACCTCGCGGTCGCGGTGATCATCGGCGCCGCCTTCGCCACCATCACCACTTCGCTGACCGAGGACGTCATCATGCCCGTCGTCGGGGCGATCTTCGGCGGCCTCGATTTTTCAAGCTACTTCCTTCTGCTCGGGCCGGTCCCAGAGGGTTATGACGGCTCGCCGGCCGATTATGCGGCGCTCAAGGCCGCCGGCGCGCCGGTGCTCGGCTACGGCCAGTTCCTCACCGTTCTGCTCAACTTCCTGATCCTCGCCTTCATCATCTTCCTGCTCGTCAGATGGGCGAACCGGATCCGCGCCCGGGCGTCGGCCAGCAGCGAGGAAGGCCCCGCCCCCGACCCCGCCGATATCGTGCTGCTGCGCGAGATCAGGGACGAGTTGCGAAGGCCGAAGTGAAGGGGGCGCCGCTCGCCGCCGCCGCCCTCGCGCTTCTCGCCGGCGGCTGCCAATATTCCTATCGAGTCCGCGCCGAGCGGCACGGCGATTCCTACGTCCTGACCGCGCGCGACGGCGACGGCCATTTCGCTCCGCACGCCTGCGTCCGCCGGATCGCGGTGATCGAGGCCGGCCGGACCATCTGGGAGATCGAGAATCCCGGCAATGGCTGGCCCCATGAAGCCCGGCGGTGCGACTCGACCAGCTTCCCGATCATCTACGGCCGGGCGCCGGCCGGGTTTGCGACGGTCGTGGCCGCCGTCCCGCTGCGCGCCGACGGCGACTATGTGATCGTCGGCGAGGGGGTCGCCCGCTATCATGGCCGGTTCCGGCTGAGCGCCGGCCTCGAGGTCGTCAACGCCAGCGGCCGGGACGCCCGTCGCCCCCTCGATCCCAGGCTGGTCACTTCACATTAAGCGGCGAATCCCTATATAGGGGATGCCGGCTTCGGCCGGCTATGGCGATAAACTGCGGCGTGCAATAGGCGCAGCGGACCCGGGGGCGGTACCCGGCGGCTCCACCAGAATCGGCCCGACGGCCGATCCTGACGGGGCCGAACTAGGATCGACGTGTGTTGAAAGACGCTGTTTTTGCCCGGCCTGAATGCGCCGTAAAACCGTTCAAAACCACAAGTGCCAACGACAACGAGGCGCTCGCGATTGCCGCGTAACAAGGTCCTCACGGACTGAGTTACTAGGACAAAAGCGCGGTTCGGGCCGCACCGGGCAACAGAAGCGGATTCCGGCGGCTGCCGGGGGGGCCGAGCAACAGAACCCCCCGGACCTTTTCAACGGCGCCGAGCACCGGGCAACGGACATTGCTCGTTGGCTCGAGCCAGCCACCGGCCGGGGCGCTCCAGACAAGATGTCGTCTCGGCGACTCGCGCCCGCATCATTCCGACATTAAGTCCAATGATTTAGGCATGGAGTCGTATTGCACCGGGCCCGGCGCGCCTATAGAAAAAGCTGGGGGGGGGAAGCCATCAGGATTGGCCGGTTTCCCTTTTTTGGGAACGCTGCCATGACTGCCGGAATCTATGATGTCGCGACGCTGGTGACGGCCGGGACGGCGGACGTCACGTTCAGCGCCGACGGCTCCCTGCTGTACGTCGCCGGAGAGAATGGCGATCTCGATGTCTACGACGTGGCTTCGCGCGAAAAGATTCGTTCCTGGGACGTCGGCACGAAGCTTGGAGCCATAAGCCTCAGCCAGGACGGAACCTTCGTCCTGGTGGTTGAGCAGCAACCCGTCGAAGGGAAAGCGACGCTCTATCGCGTGGATCTCGGTACGGGAGGGGTGAAGACCATCTCCAAGACTGGAGGCAGGTTCTCCGATATCGAGATCATTGACGCGGACACGGTCCTGCTGACGGGAGCAGAACCGGACCTTATGCGGCTGGATCTTCTCACGTTCACCTTCTCGCCGATTAACGACACTGGTATCAACAATTTATCAGTTTTGACGGAGGACACGCGCTACACTCTGATTGCAGAGCAGTACCTTAGCGATGGTCGCCTTTTTCTATATGACGACGTCCTGTCCCAGATCGTTGCTGACGGAAGTACCTATGAAGGGGGGGACAGTGGTTTCAATTTTGGTACCCAGGCGATTAGTGAAAAATCGGGCCTCGTCGTGCAGTACACTTATCCAGGGAGACCTGTCTTCCGGATATACGATCTGAATTTGGATTATCAGCGGGTTGTCGAATTACCTGACGGGGTCCACGGAACGACCTTCAATAGAAGTGGCAGTCACCTCTACGCTTTCATGCCTGAAAGCGGCATAGTGATTAAGTACGATTCTTCGACTTGGGCCGAGATGGAGCGCTTCGATGTAGGCGTGGCTGGCTGGAACTCCAACGACATAGGCTATGGAAACCAGCTCCTGCTCGGCGGCGACGGTCGGTACATCAGTGTTCTGAATTACGAGGAGAATTCCGGGAAGCTCCAACTCATCGACCTGACGGGTCGCGACGAGTCGCTGACCGGGACGTCGCGGGACGATGCGCTCGAAGGCTTCGGCGGCGACGACCTCATCGACGGCGGCGCCGGCAACGACCGGCTCGACGGCGGGGCGGGCAGCGATACCTTGAAAGGGGGCAGCGGCAGCGACTTCTTCATCGTCGACAATGCCGGCGACAAGGCCGTCGAGACCAGCGCTTCCGGCGGCACCGACACCGTCCTGAGCTCGGTCAGCTTCATCCTGGGAAGCCACGTCGAGAACCTGACTCTCACCGGCGCGGGGGCGAGCAACGGCACCGGCAACGCGCTCGCCAACCGGCTCACCGGCAACGGCGCGGCCAACGTCCTCGACGGCGGCGGCGGCGCCGACACCCTGAACGGCGGCGGCGGCGCGGACACGATGATCGGCGGCAGCGGCAACGACCTCTATTTCGTCGACAATGCCGGCGACAAGGCCGTCGAGACCAGCGCGGGAGGGGGCATCGACTCGGTGCGGAGCTCGGTCAGCTTCGCGCTGGGCGCCCATGTCGAGAATCTGTCCCTCACCGGAACGGCGGCGGTGGACGGGACCGGCAACGGCCTCGCCAACGCTCTCACCGGCAACAGCGCGGCGAACGTCCTGAACGGCGGCGGCGGCGCCGACACGATGACCGGCGGCGCGGGCAGCGACGTCTATGTCGTCGACGATGTCGGGGACAAGACGATCGAAAGCAGCAGCACCGGCGGCGTCGACGAGGTCCGAAGCTCGGTCCCCTTCACGCTTGGCCTGCGCCTGGAGAGGCTCACGCTCACCGGCAATGCCGCCATCGACGGCACCGGCAACGACCAGGCCAACATCCTCACCGGCAACGGGGCGGCCAACCTCCTCAACGGCGCCGGCGGCGGGGACCAGATGAGCGGCGGCGCCGGCGACGACCGTTACGTCGTCAACCACGTAGGCGACCAGGTGATCGAGGCAGGCTCCGGCGGCCTCGACCGGGTGAGCAGCGCGATCGACTACACGCTCGGCGCCAATGTCGAGAACCTCATACTGATCGGCACCGCCGCCATCGACGGCACCGGCAACGCGCTCCACAATTCGATGACGGGCAACGGCAGGAGCAACCGGCTCGACGGCGGCGACGGCGGCGACCGGCTTTATGGCCAGGGCGGCGGCGACGCCTTGTTCGGCGGGTCCGGCGACGACCGGCTGTTCGGCGGGGCCGGCAGCGACACCCTGACCGGCGGCGGCGGCCGTGACGGCCATTATTTCGACTCCGCCCTCGGCGCCGGCGATTTCGACCGGATCGCCGACTTCTCGCCGGTCTACGACACCATCTTCCTCGACCGCGACATCTTCACCGGCGTCGCCACCGACGGCCCGCTCGCGGCCGGGGCGTTCCGCGCCGGCACCGCCGCGCTCGACGCCGACGACCGCATCCTCTACGATTCGGCCACCGGCCATATCCGCTACGATGCCGACGGCAGCGGCGGCGGCGCCGCCGTCCTGTTCGCCCAGGTGTCCGCCGGCACGGCGCTCACCAGCGCCGACTTCGTCGGATATATCTGAGCCGCATGCCCGCGCGAACGGGCTCCATCGAGCTCCCTGAAGCTCGGGGATTCCGGGGCTTGCCGGAATGGCGTAAGGAGGCGGCATGAGACCTTCCGCCCTTGCCGTCGCCGCCTCGCTCGCTTTCCTCGCCGGCTGCTCCCGGGAGGAGGAGCCGGTCGCCGACCGCTTCGAGCGCGCCCGAGCCGAGATCGAGAACAAGGCGCGCGCCTACGAGGCCCAGGTCGAGAACGAGGTCGGGGCGGCCGAGGCCCGGCTCGACAACGAGGCCGACGCCTTGCTCGCCAACCAGCTCGTCCAAAACGAGGCCGCCGACGAGGCCGCGCCGGCCAACCGGAGCCGCTAGCTGGCAGCCCTCCGCCGGGTGACGCGCTCGACCGAATATGCGCTCCACGCCCCGTTGCGATAGGCTTCCCAGGTCGCGCTGAACGAATCCGCGCCGAGACGGATGATGGTCTCGCGGACTCTTACGACGCCGCCGGCCGACCGCGCGTCGCCTTCAAGCACGAGCCTCTCCCCCTGCCAGCCGGGCGACCTGACGATCGCATAGGTCCCGCTGCCGTCGAAGATGATCCGCACGAGCTCGCCCGAGGCGCCGTCCCGGCCCCAGACGTCGCTCGATTCCGCGCTGAGGTCCTCCGACCTGCCGCGGCCGGAAATCCAGGCGCCGCCGAGGAGGGGCCGGACCTCGTAGCTGAACCGCTCGCTCGCGCCGGTCGCCGGAGTCGTCGCGACGATGTCCCAGGCGCCGAGAAAGTAAGCCAGGCTCGCCTCGGGACCCGCCGGGGGCCGCGCTTCGGGCGCGCTCTGGCCGGCAGCGGCCGCCCCGGCGTTCGCCCCGGCAGCCAGGGCCGCGCCTGCGAGCGCGGCGATCCGCAGGCGGGTCGCCGATGTCCTTCGCCCGAGCCTTTGCATTACGTTCCGCCTCCGCCGCGATTCCGAAGCCGCCCTTAGGGCCGCGCCGCCGAGATCGGCAATGGGCCGCGAGCATCGGATGCGGCCTCCGGCCGCC
>DATMVG010000047.1:0-25302 GCA_035563315.1 Allosphingosinicella sp.
GAGACCGCCGCGGCCCACAAGGAAGATGCGGCGCTTCAGGAATTCGTCTACAGGCTAGGCGAAGCTGGTCCGGGAGGTCACTTTGTCTTGGGGTCGAAATAAGCTTTCACTCAGCCGGTTCGCCGTCGCCGCGCTGCTGGCGAGCGCCGCCGCCTCGGCCGCCGCCAACGTCCTCGTCGTCCGCTCGTCCGGACCTTCGGCGAAGAGCTACCCGCCGGGACGCTCGCTTCCCGACAATGCCCGACTCGCCCTGCAAGGCGGCGACACCGTCGTCCTGCTCAACGCCCGCGGGACCCGGACCTTCCGCGGCCCGGGGACCTTCAGCCCCGCCCAGGCGGTCCAGGCGAGCGCCCGAACCGTCCAGGGCTCGAACGGCCGCCGCGCCCGGATCGGCGCTGTGCGCAGCGCCGGCATCGTCCCGACCAGCCCGACCACCATCTGGCACATCGACGTCTCCCAGGGCGGCACCATGTGCCTGGCGAGCACCAGCGACGTCATGCTCTGGCGCCCGGAAGCCGCCGAGGCGACGACGGTGACCATCGTCGGGCCGAACCGCGCCTCCCACGACCTCGCCTGGCCGGCGGGAAGCACGACGGCGGCCTGGCCGGCCCAGCTGCCCATCGCCGACGGCGCGGTCTACGAGCTGCGCCAGGCCGGAGTCGCGGTCCCGACCCGGGTCACCTTCAAGACCCTGCAATCGGCGCCGTCGGACATCCAGGCCGTCGCCGAGGCTCTGATCCGCAACCGCTGCCAGGAACAGCTCGACCTGCTGGTCGCCACCGCGCCCGCGGAATAGCCCGGCCGAGCGCCCGGCGGCCCGCTCCTAGCCCCCGGTCGGGAAGCCGCGCTTCCTGAGCAAAGCGTCGACGTCGGGATCGCGGCCGCGGAACTGGCGATAGGCTTCGGCGCGGTCGGTCTCGTTCCCCGTCGACAGCAGGGTCTCGGCGAAGCGGCGCGCGGTCGCCGGATCCCAGACATTGCCGGTCTCCTCGAACGCCGCCCAGGTGTCGGCGTCCATCGTCTCCGACCAGAGGTAGGAATAATAGCCGGCCGAATAAGCGTCCGACGAGAAGAGATGGCCGAACTGCGGCAGGCGGTGGCGCATCGCGATCTCGCGCGGCATGCCGATCCGGGTCAGCGTCTCGCGCTCGAACGCGTCGGGGTCGATCACGCCCTGCGGATCGGTGTGAAGCGCCATGTCGACCAAGGCCGAGCCGAGATATTCGACCGTGGTGAAGCCCTGATTGAACGTCCGCGCCTGCTCGATCCGCTCGACCAGCGCCTGAGGCATGGGCTGGTTGGTCCGGTAGTGGCGGGCGAAGCGGTTGAGGATCTCGGGAGTCAGCACCCAATTCTCATGGACCTGGCTCGGATATTCGACGAAGTCGCGCGGCGTTCCGGCAAGGCTCGGATAGTGGACGTCGGACAATAGGCCGTGAATGGCGTGGCCGAACTCGTGAAACAGGGTCTCGGCGTCGTCGAGGCTGATCAAGACGGGGTCATTCGGCCCGGGCTTGGTGAAGTTGTTGTTGTTCGACGCCAGCACGATGCGGTCGCCAAGCAGCCGCGAGCGGCCGCGATAGCCGGTCGCCCAGGCACCCGAGCGCTTGCCGGTGCGGGCGAACATGTCGCCGTAGAAGATGCCGACATCCTCGCCGGCGGCATTCGTGACGTGCCATGTGCGGATGTCGGGATGCCAGACCGGAACCTGGCCGGTATTCTCGGCGAAGCGCAGCCCATAGAGCTGCCCCGCCATGTGGAACATGCCCTGGATCATGTTGTCGAGCTGGAAGTAGGGTTTGATCTCGTCCTGGGAGAGATTGTAGCGGTCCTGACGGACCTTCTCCATATAGTAGCGATAGTCCCACGGCTCGATGGTGATGTCGTGGCCGAGCCGGTCGGCCATCGCCTGCTGGTCGCGCACTTCTTCGCGGACCCGCGCGACCGCAGCCGGCCAGACCCGCATCATCAGCTCCTGGGCTCGGGCCGGATCGCGGGCCATCGTGTCCTGCATCCGCCAGTGGGCATGGGTCGGAAAGCCGAGCAATCGCGCCCGCTCGGCGCGGATCCGGACGATGTTGCGGATCGTCTCGTTGGTGTCGTTGGCGCCGCCATTGTCGCCGCGATTGACGAAGGCGCGCCAGACCCGTTCGCGCAGCGCCCGGTTGTCGGCGAAGGTCAGCACCGGATCGACCGCCGAACGCGTGTTGACGATCGCGAACTGGCCGGCCGGCAGGTTGCGCTCCCGAGCCGCGGCGGCCGCGGCCGCCTTCACGTCGGCCGGGACTCCGGCGAGGTCGGCCTCGGCGACGGCGATGAACGTGGACTCGTCGGCGAGCAGCTTCTCGCCGAACTGGGCGAACAGGGTGGCGAGCTCCTGGTTGTACTGGGAGAGCTGACGCTTCTGCTCCGGGTTGAGGTTGGCGCCGCGGCGGACGAACTGGTCGTACAGCCTGGTCACGACCCGCTGCTGCTGCGGGTTGAGGTTGGAGCTCTCGCGCGCGTCGTAGACCGCCTTGACCCGCTGGAACAGCTGCGGGTTGAGGATGATCTCGTCATAGGCGGCGGAGAGGCGCGGCGACCATTCGCGCTCAAGCGCCTGATATTGCGGATTGGTCATGTTGTCGGTCATCACGCCGAAGATGCCGAGCACCCGGTCGAGCCGCCGGCCGACCCGCTCGAGCGCCTCGACCGTGTTCTCGAAGGTCGGCGCGGCGCTGTTGTCGGCGATCGCCAGCACCTCGCGGCGCTGCTCGTCGATGCCGAATTGGATGGCCTCGGGAAATTGCTCGGGGCGCACCCGGTCGAACGGCGGAACGCCGTCGAACGGCCCCGTCCATTCGGCGAGAAGGATGTTGTCGGGAACGGCGACCGCGGCCGCCGGGGAGGGCTCCGCCGAGGCCGTCCGAGGCTCTTCGGTCATCGTCGTGCATGCGCCGAGCGCGATCATCGCGGCGCCCGCGAGGAATGATGCTTTCACCTTTTCGTCTCCATCTCCGGTCGCAAGCCGGCGCACGAGCCCAATGCGCCTGCCTTGGGGGCGCCATATAGGGACAAGGCGGAAAGCTTCGCAACCGGCAGCCTGGGCGTCCGTCCGGCGACCCGGAAACTGACCGCCGGAACGGCGGGTCACGCTGCATCCGGTCAGTTTCCGATCAATAGCCACCATCCTCCCCTTCCCGCCCGAAGCGGGCGTCGAGCGACGCGCGGTCACCGGCGCGGCGCCGGCGCCGAGGGGGCGCTTCCTCGCGGGGCGCGAGCAGGTCGACAAGCTCGTCGAAGCTGGGCGCTCCCGGCGGGGGCACGGGCGTCTTAGCGGCCCAGCGATCGAGCTGCGCGAGGAGGCGCATCATTCCGCCGCTGGTCACCCGGCGCTCCACCGAGACCAGGCGGCCGCGGTAGAAGCGAGGGACGAGCACGCTTTCCATGCCTCGGCTGGCAGCGCTTCCGGGCGGCGCCGCGAACCGGCGGCGGCGGGCATGGGCGACCGCCGAATCCCAGGCGGCGCGGAAGCTCTCGGCCCCGGGCCGGCCGCGCAGGGCGAAGGCGGTCTGCTTGGTCTTGCCGACCGCCGCCGCGGCTTCGGACGGGCCGCAGCCGGCGAGGAGCAGGTCGACGAACTTGCGCTGGCGCTCCGGAGTCCAGCCGTCGCGGCGGGCCCGCACCGGCACCGGAGCGAAGGCAAAGGGATCGGAATCGCTCACGAATCGGGGATAACCGACCGGCTTTCGTGTAGGACAGCCCTTTTTTTGAGAGGGTTTCTCGACCCGCCTCGCCGAGGATCGGCGGCGGGCGGAAGGGGCCGGAGGCGGTGAGGCCTCCGGCCGTCCCGACTAGAGCGCCGCGGTGCGCGAACGCGAGGCGCTGTGGCCGCCGAAGCGGTAGAGCGTGTCGCGCGCCTGCTCGAACGGCAAGCCGGCATCCTCGGTGTCGACGGAGACGAAGACTCCGCCATTGTTGACCCGGTCCTCGTAATAGCTGGCATCCTCGTCGCTGACGCCGTGCTTGGTGAGCAGGCCGGTGAGGCCGCCGGTGGCCGCTCCGGCAACTGCGCCGATGGCGGCGGCTTCGGGGATGGCCGTCGCGGCGATGGCGCCGGCCGCGGCGAGCGGACCGACGCCCGGAATGGCAAGCGCGGCGATGCCGAGCAAGGTGCCGGCGCCGGCACCGGCCAGAGCGCCCTTGACCGCGCCGCTCTTATTGGGGTCGCCGGCACCGTCGGTGCTGGTGTTCTTGCCGTCCTGGCGGGCGATCACGGAGATGGCGCTGTCGCTCACTCCGGAGGCACGCAATTCGGAAACGGCCCGCTCGGCCTCGTCACGGCTGTCGAACACGGCCGAAGCAATACGCTGGTTCATAAATACTCCATAAGCTTGGGTGATGGGAGAACTCCCGCAGGCTGAACCGGCGCGGTGGGCCCGCGTTCCTCGGGCGGGCGCATCGCGCGGGGGCTCGTCGCTTTTCGTAGCCGCCATTGGGGACAGTCACTGTGACTGTCCCCTAGGTTATTCGCCGAGGTCGCGGAGGGCGGCGCCGGCGCCTCGGCGGACGACGAGATTGCGGATCTCGGTCATGTCCTCCATCGCGAAGCGGACGCCCTCGCGGCCGAGGCCGCTGTCCTTGACGCCGCCATAAGGCATGTTGTCGACCCGGTAGCTGGGCACGTCGTTGACGACGACCCCGCCGACGTCGAGCCGGTCCCAGGCGTCGAACATCCGAAACAGGTCGCGGGTGAAGATTCCGGCCTGGAGGCCGAACTTGCTGTCGTTGACCTCCTCCAGGGCGGCCCGGAAGTCGGTGAACTTCGAGAGGATGGCGACGGGGCCGAACGCCTCCTCGCGATACAGGGTCGAGGCGCGGTCGACGCCTTCGAGCAAGGTCGCCTCAAGCATCGCCCCCTCGCGCCCGCCGCCGCAGAGCAGCTTCGCGCCGCCCTCCACCGCCTCGCGAATCCAGTTGTCGAGGCGCTGCGCCTCCTTGACGTCGATCATCGGCCCGATGAACGTCTTGCGATCGCGCGGATTCCCGGCGACCAGCTTCCTCGTCCTGGCGACCAGCCGCTTCCTGAGATCCTCGTAGACGTCGGCGTGGATGATGATGCGCTGCACTCCGATGCAGCTCTGCCCCGACTGGTAGAAGGCGCCGAAGACGATGCGCTCGACCGCGTCGTCGAGGTCGGCGTCGGCGTCGACGATCACCGCCGCGTTGCCGCCGAGCTCGAGCACCACCTTCTTCTTGCCGGCCCGGGCCTTCAGGTCCCAGCCGACGCCCGGCGATCCGGTGAAGGAAAGCAGCTTCAGCCGCTCGTCGGTGGTGAAGAGGTCGGCGCCGTCGCGATGCGCCGGCAGGATCGAGAAGGCGCCTTTCGGAAGATCGGTCTCGGCGAGGACCTCGCCGATGATGATCGTGCCGAGCGGGGTGCGGCTGGCCGGCTTGACGACGAACGGGCAGCCGACGGCGAGCGCCGGAGCGATCTTGTGGGCGGCGAGGTTGAGCGGGAAGTTGAACGGCGAGATGAAGCTGCACGGCCCGATCGGAACCCGCTTCCACATGCCCTGATAGCCCCTGGCGCGCGGGCTGATGTCGAGCGGCTGGACCTCGCCCGTCATCCGGACGGATTCCTCGGCGGCGATCCGGAAGGTGTCGATCAGGCGGGTGACCTCGCCCTCGGCGTCCTTGATCGGCTTGCCCGCCTCGACGCAGAGCGCGAAGGCGAGCTCGTCGAAGCGCTCCCCGAAGCGATCGACGCAATGCCGGAGGACGGCCTGGCGCTCGTAGCTCGCCATCCGGGCCATCGGCTCGGCGGCGGCGGCCGCGGCGGCGATTCCGGCGTCGATCGTCGCGGCGTCGGCCTGGGCGACCCGAAACGCGACCGCCCCGCTATATTTGTCGGTGACCTCGAGGTCGGCGTTGGGCTGCTCCGCCCGGTTGGCGAGATAGAGCGGGTAGACGTCCTTGAGCTGCACCATGAGACCTCGCAAAGGGGACAGTTTCTTTTCCACTCGGAAGCGACTTCATTCCAGAACCGGTGGGAAAAGTAACTGTCCCCATTCCGGCCGCTCAGGCGGGCGTCGGCCGAGGCGCGGCCGTCTCCGTCTCCGACGGAGCCTCGGTCATCGGGCGCGCGCGGGCGCCGATGTCGACGGCGGCGCTCAGCTCCTTGATCTCGCGATTGAGGATTCGGTCGTTGTCGGCATAGTCGACGGGGCAGTCGACGAGATGGACCCCCGGCGTCGCGAGGCAGTGGTCGAGCGTTCGCCCGAGCATGTCCGCGGCCTCGATTCGGTATCCCGAGGCGCCGTAGCTCTCGGCATATTTGACGAAATCGGGATTGCCGTAGGTCAACCCAAAATCCTCGAAGCCCATATTGGCCTGCTTCCAGCGGATCATCCCGTAGGCGTCGTCGCGAAGGATCAGGACGGTGAGGTCGAGCTTGAGCCTGACCGCGGTCTCCATCTCCTGGCTGTTCATCATGAAGCCGCCGTCGCCGCAGATCGCCATCACCTTGCGGCCGGGATAGATCATCGCCGACGCCATCGCCGAGGGCAGCCCGGCGCCCATCGTCGCGAGCGCGTTGTCGAGCAGCACCGTGTTGGGCTGGCGGGCGGCATAGTTGCGAGCGAACCAGATCTTGTAGACGCCGTTGTCGAGGCAGATGATGCCGTCGGCGGGCATCGCCTCGCGGATCCTCTTGACCAGGCAGGCCGGGAAGATCGGGAAGCGCATGTCGTCGCACAGGGTCGCGGTGTGATCGACCTCGGCGGCGCGGGCGCGCATCATCGGCTCGAAATTCCAGGTGCCGGAGGGGACGATGTCCTCCTTGATCTGCCACATGGCGTTGGCGATGTCGCCGATCACCTCGACCTGGGGGAAATAGACCGGGTCGACCTCGGCCGTCCTGGTGCTGACGTGGATCACCTCGGTGCCGCCGTCGGCCATGAAGAACGGAGGCTTCTCGATGACGTCGTGGCCGACGTTGATGATGAGGTCGGCCGCCTGGATCGCCCGGTGGACGAAGTCCCCCGCGGACAGCGCCGCGCAGCCGAGGAAGCTGGGGTGGAGCTCGTCGAGGACGCCCTTGCCGAGCTGGGTGGTGATGAAGGGGATTCCGGTCTTCTCGATGAACTGGAGAAGCATCCGGGAAGTCATCTTGCGGTTGGCCCCGGCGCCGATCACGAGCACCGGGGAGCGCGCCTGCTCGATCTTCCGGACGGCGGCCCGCACCGCTTTCTCGTCGGCGAGCGGGCGGCGCACGAGGCTCCGCTTCAGCGGCTTCGATTCGGTATGCTCGTCGGCGATGTCCTCGGGAAGCTCGAGGTGGACGGCGCCGGGCTTCTCCTCCTCGGCGAGTCGGAAGGCCTCGCGCACCCGGCTCGGAATGTTGTCGGCCGAGGCGAGCTGGTGGGTATATTTGGTGATCGGACCCATCATGTCGACGACGTCGAGGATCTGGAAACGGCCCTGCTTGGACTTCTTGATCGGCTTCTGGCCGGTGATCATCAGCATCGGCATTCCGCCGAGCTGCGCATAAGCGGCGGCGGTGACGAAGTTGGTCGCGCCGGGCCCGAGCGTGGCGAGGCAGACCCCTGTCCGCCCGGTGTGCCGGCCGTAGGTGGCGGCCATGAAGCCGGCGCCCTGCTCGTGGCGGGTGAGCACCAGCCTGATCCTGGACGAGCGCGACAGGCTGTCGAGGAAGTCGAGATTCTCCTCGCCGGGGACCCCGAAAATATATTCGACGCCTTCTTCCTCCAGGCACTGGATGAAGAGGTCAGAGGCTTTCGTCATCTTCGCCGGCTCCGATCGATTGCTTGCCCGCGGCAAGGGTGATGACCGGGAATTCGGCGAAAGGCCCCGCAACCGCCCCCGCCCCGGCGCAATTCACCGCTGTACCGGGGATTGTTTCGGCTGTCATCAGCGGCTTGCGGGGCTGCCTTTCGACGGCCCCGCAGCCATCGGGGCAAGCTTTGCGGGTTGCAAGGAGAAGCCGTTTCGGTCCATAGATTCCGCGCAGGTTCAGTGACCGCTGCGCCCCCCGGGCGAGGCGGCGTTGGGGGGCAGATGGGGGGCATCCGCAGCATCGCCGTGGCCGTTGGCGCGTCGGCGTTCCTTGCCCTGCTCGCTTTCCTGCTGGTCCTTCCGGGAGGGGCCCTCGCCACCGCCCAGGGCGAGACGAAAGCGGCCACCTATGTCGGAGTCGCCAGCTGCGGCGGCACCACCTGCCACGGCCGCAGCGAAGCCGACGGCCCGCTCATCCGCCAGGACGAGATCATGCTCTGGCAGGACCCGTCGAGCGCGGCCGGCGCCCACAGCCGCGCTTATGCCGTGCTGAGCGAGCCGCGCAGCCAGGTCATCGCCCAGCGCCTCGGCATCGGCGAGGCGAGCAACGCGCCGATGTGCCTGGGCTGCCACGCCACGCCGGCCGGCCAGCGCGGCGCCCGGTTCCAGATCTCGGACGGAGTGGGCTGCGAATCCTGCCACGGCGCCGCCTCGGGCTGGCTGTCGAGCCATTATGCGGTCGGCGGCACCCACGCCAACAACGTCTCGCGCGGGCTGGTCGCGCTGGAGAATCCCCGGGTCAGGGCCGGGATCTGCCTCGACTGCCATTTCGGAAGCGCCGACGAGGGCCAGTTCGTCACCCACCGGATCATGGCCGCGGGCCACCCGCGAATCTCCTTCGAGCTCGACCTGTTCACGACCCTTCAGCAGCACCACCAGGAGGATGCCGATTATCAGCGCCGCAAGGGCGCCGTCGATTCGGTCCGGATGTGGGCGATCGGCCAGGCGATGGCGCTCGAACGCTCGCTCACCCTGTTCGCCTCGCCCGCGCGGGGGACGGAGGGCATCTTCCCCGAATTCTACTTCTACGACTGCCACAGCTGCCACCGCCGGATCTCCGACGATCCCAATTTCCGGCCGACCGCGGTGGCCAATCCGGGACGGCCGATCCCGACCGGAATGCCCCCCTATAATGACGAGAACATCATCATGCTCGCGGCCGCGGCGCGGGTGGTGGCGCCCGACCTGGCGCAGCGCTTCGAGCGCGACAGCCGCGCCTTCCACCAGGCGATGGCGCGCGACCGAGGCGCCGCCGTCGCCGCCGCCGGCACCCTACGCGAGACGGCGCGGGCGCTGGCCACCGCCTTCACCGGCACCCGGATGAGCCGGGCGCAGACCTTCGCCATCATCGACACCATCACCAGCGAGGCGATCAGCCCGCGCTTCACCGACTATGCCGGAAGCGTCCAGGCGGTGATGGCGACCGACACCCTGCTCTCCGCGCTGGTCGACGAGGGCCAGGTCACCGAGCAGGCGGCGAACGGGATCCGGGTCGACATCAACTCGGCCTATCGGGCCGTGCGCGACCCCAACGCCTACAGCCCAGGCGATTTCCGGGCCAGCCTCGGCCGCGCCGCCGTCGCCATCCGGAGGCTGAGGTGAAGGCTGACGCCATATCCTCGATTGCCATTGCCGCCCTCCTCCTCGCCTCCTGCGGCGGCGGCGGCGGAGGCGGCGGGACCCCCCAGCCGCAGCCGGAGCCGCCGCCGCCGCAGGCGCAGCCGGTCTTCCAGACCCCGGCGCTCGAGAACCTCACCGTCGCCGACATCGAACGGATCATCGCCCAGGGCGTGGCCGAGGCTCAGGCCCAGGCCCAGCCGTCCGGCTTCGTCGTCATCGACCGCGTCGGCAACGTGCTGGCGGCCTTCGCGATGAACGGCGCCGACCTCACCTTGCGCACTCCGCCGGCGCCGAACGGCCAGAACAGCGACCTGCAGAACCTCAACCTGCCGGCGCCCGCCGCCTTCGCCGGCGGCATCTCCAAGGCGCTCACCTCCTCCTATTTCTCGTCGGTCGGAGCCGCCTTCTCGAGCCGGACCGCCAACGACATCGTCCAGGAGACCTTCCCGCCGTCGATCGGCACGCGCGGCCTGGAGAGCGGGCCGCTGTTCAGCGTGCAGTTCAGCCAGCTGCCCTGCTCCGACGTCGTCGAACGCTTCCCCAACCGCGCCGGCACCCATCGCGGGCCGCTCGGCGTGGGCGCCGATCCGGGCGCCTTCCCGCTCTACAAGAACGGCGCCGTGGTCGGCTCAGTCGCCGCGATCGGCGACGGAGTCTACGGCTTCGACCGCGAATATCTCGACAATGACGGCAATGTCGAGGAGATCATCGCCTACGCCGCCACCGCCGGCTTCCGACCGAGAGCGGAAATCCGGGCCAACCGGATCTCGGTCGACGGGACGCTGCTCCGCTATTCCGACGCGACCGACGCCGACGTCAGGAGCAACCCGGCGCAGGCAGCGCCCTTCGCCCAGATCAACAACGTCGCCGGAAGCCTGGTGTCGGTGCGCGGCTATTTCGACGCGGCCGGCGGAATCGTTCGCGGCACCGTCTACGGCGCCGAGGAATCGGGCGTCCGCCCCGCCACTCCGGCCGAATTCGGAGTCGCCGAGGCCTGGGTGCTGAGCGACGGCGCCGGCAACCAGCGCTACCCGATCCGAGCCGGCACCGACGGCGCCGAGGCGCTCACCGCCAACGAGGTCCGGGCGCTGCTCGAGGAGGCCTTCCTGGTCCAGCGCGCCGCCCGAGCGCAGCTTCGCTGGCCGCTCGACAACCGCGCCCAGAACACGATGGTCGTGGTCGACACCAACGGCGAGATACTCGGCATGGTGCGCGGGCCCGACGCCCTGGTCGACGCGATCGACGCGGTGCCGCAGAAAGCGCGAACGACCGCCTTCTTCTCGAGCCCGTTCGCGGCCGGCGACCTGCTCGCCCATCCCGATCCGGAGGTCCGCAATTACGTCGCGGCGGTGCGCACCTTCCTCGGCGATCCGAGCGCGCTGACCGGCAACGTCGCCTTCTCGCTGCGGGCGATCGGCAACCTGTCGCGGCCATGGTTCCCGGACGGCGAGGTCGGCCGCCCGCCGGGGCCGCTGTCGATCCCGTTCGAGCGCTTCAACATCTTTTCGACCGGGCTGCAGTCGCGGCTGATCACCCCGGACATCCTCGCCCACGTCAATTTCGTGCTCGGCGCGAGTGCCGCCGACGTGCCGCGCTCCTGCACCCGGCTTCCGGAGGTCAGGCCCGGCCTCAACCGGGTCAATAACGGCCTCACCCTGTTCGCCGGAGGGGTGCCGATCTATCGCGCCGGCCGGCTGGTCGGGGCGATCGCCTCATCGGGCGACGGCAACGACCAGAGCGACATGATCGCCTTCCTCGGCCTCTACAATGCCGGGATCCGGCTCAACGGCGCGATCGGCCACGCCGATCCGGACCGCCGCTCGGACCGAGTCGAGATTCCGGTCGGAAGCACCACCACTCGACTGCGCTACGTGCTGTGCCCGTTCAACCCGTTCGTCGGCACGAACGAGCAGAATGTCTGCCAGGGGAAATGACCCTCACCGCCGCCCTCTTCTCGCTGCTGTCGTCGGCGACGCCGGCAGCGGTGGCCGCGCCCGCCAGTCATCCCGGACTTGATCCGGGACCTATGAACATGGTGATTGGTGAGCAGTCGCCGTCGGCGTTCATGGATCCCGGCTTGCGCCGGGATGACTCGGTGGTGACGGCATCCTTGCAGGACCTTCCTGCGGCCGATGAGCCGGCGGAGGACGTCGGGCCCGCGAACGAGCGCGGCGAGCCGCCGCCTGAGCCGGTCGAGGAGGAACTGATCGAGGGCCGGCGCCGTCCGGACATCCTTCGCGATCTTCCGGACGCCGTCGAGCAGATCAATCCGGGCGCGATCCGCTCGCCGCCGCCCGAGGCCTTTCCGGCCGGCCACATCCCGATCCCGGACCGCTGGCGGCTGATCGAATCGCTCGGCATCGTCCGCGAGCGCTGGTGGGACCCCTACAACCAGAACACCCTGAAGGGCGACCGGCCGCTCTGCATCCCGACCGAGGAGGAGCAGGAACGGCGCCGAGCGGCCGGCGAGCCGCGCTGCCGGACGCCGCGCTTCCTCGGCCTCCAGGGCAATGACTGGTTCTTCGTCGCGAGCGCGGTTTCCGACACCGTGTTCGAGCCGCGCACCTTCCCGATCCCGACCGGCGTCCAGACGACCCAGCGCCCGGACAGCAACGACGTGTTCGGCCGCCCGAACAGCATCGCCGCCGTGCAGACGTTCATCTTCGGAGTCGCCCTGATCAAGGGCTCGACCGCCTACAAGCCCCCCGACGTCGAATGGCGCCTCACCCTCGCCGCCCAGGCCAATTATGTCGACGTGCCGGAGCGGCGAGTCCTCGACGTTCGACCCTCGGTCGGAAGCAACCGCTTCGACTATGCGCTCGGCGTCCAGGAAGCGTTCGTCGACTACCACCTCGCCAACACCTCCTACCGCTACGACTTCTACAGCCTGAGGTTCGGCATCCAGCCGTTCAACCTCGATTTCCGCGGCTTCCTCTTCCAGGACCAGCAGCTCGGCTTCCGCCTGTTCGGCAATCGCGACAACAACCGCTTCCAGTTCAACCTGGCGGCGATCTGGCGGCTCGAGAAGGACACCAATTCCGGACTCAACAACATCACCCAGCGTCCGCGCGACGACTGGATCCTTCACGCCAACCTCTACCGGCAGGATTTCCCGATCATCAACCTGACCAGCGAATTGAGCCTGACCTGGAACATCAACCGGGAGCGCGGCGAGATCGAGGTCGACGACAACGGCTTTCCGGTCCGCCCGGCGCTGATCGGCAATCTTCGCTCGCGAAGCTACGACGCCTTCTACATCGGCTATAATGCCGACGGCCATATCGGGCGGATGAACCTGTCCGCCTCGGCCTATGCGCTGTTCGGATCGGACCGCAACAGCATCTTCACGGGCGAGCCGGCGCGGATCGAGAGCTATTTCGTCGCCGTCGAGCCTTCCTACGACCGCGACTGGATAAGGGTGCGCGGGGCCGCCCTGTTCGCGAGCGGCGACGGCGACCCCTATGACGACGTCCAGCACGGCTTCGACGCCATTTTCGAGAATCCGATCTTCGCCGGCGCGGACACCAGCTACTGGGTCCGCCAGACCATCCCCTTCGCCGGCGGCGGCCGGGCGGTGTCGATCAACGGCCGCAACGGCATATTGAATTCGCTTCGCTCCTCGAAGGAGCAGGGCCAGTCCAACTTCGTCAATCCCGGCACCATGCTGCTCGGCGTCGGCGCCGATTTCGACCTGACGCCCGAGGTCAGGCTGTCGGGCAACGTCAACCATCTCTGGTTCCATCGCACCGCCGTTCTCGAGGCGCTGAGGATGCAGGGCACGATCCGGCGCGACATCGGCTGGGACGTCAGCGCCGCCGCGATCTGGCGGCCGCAAATGATCCAGAACGTCGTCTTCCGGCTGTCGGCGGCGGCGCTGCTGCCCGGCACGGGCTTCCGCGACCTGTTCGAGAACGAGCCGCGGCACCGCGCTTATTATTCGATCCTGGCCAACGCGATTTTCACTTACTGAAGTGGGGGCGATGCAGATAGCCGAGCTGTCGAGAAAGGTGCTGATCGGGGCGGCCCTCGCCGCTTCCGCGATCGTCGGCACGTCCCAGCTCGGCGCCTCGGAAGGCGAGAAGGCGGTGGTCCGCGACTACAGCCTGGTCCGCGCCGCCCCAGCCCCGCGCACCCAGGACTGGGCCGAGGCGGAGGCGAAGAGCGCCGGCTGCCAGTCCTGCCACACCGAGAGCGACGCCCACACCATGCACCGCTCGCCGGCGGTGGTGCTCGGCTGCACCGATTGCCATGGCGGCAATCCCCGAATCGCCGGCGACCCGAACCTGCCGCACGACGACCCCGCTTACGTGGCCGCGCGCGACTACGCCCATGTGCTGCCGCGCTATCCGCAAGCCTGGCACTGGCCGTCGAGCGCGAACCCGCGGCGCAGCTATGCCCTGCTCAACATCGAATCGCCGGAATTCGTCCGCTTCAACAACCCGTCCGACTATCGCGCGGTGCGCGATTCGTGCGGCGCCTGCCATATCGAGATCATCGAGGCCGCCGAGCGCTCGATCATGGCGACCGGCGCCATGCTCTGGGGCGGCGCCGCCTACAATAACGGCATCCTCCCGTTCAAGAACTACCTGCTCGGCGAAGCCTATACGCGCGACGGCCAGCCGGCGCGGATCCAGTCGCCGATCGGTGGCCAGATCACCCCCGAGCAGCGCGCCCGCGGAGTGCTCGCCGAGCTCTATCCGATGCCGACCTGGCACGTCGTCCCGCCCGGCGACGTGTTCCGGGTCTTCGAGCGCGGCGGGCGCAACATCAACACCCAGTTCGCCGAGGTCGGCCTGCCCAACCCGACCGGATCGATCCAGCGCCTCGAGGAGCCGGGGCGGCCGGACCTGCGCCAGTCGAACCGCGGCCCCGGCACCGGACTTCGAGTCTCGATCCCGGTGCTCAACGTCCACAAGACCCGGCTCAACGATCCCTTCATGTGGTTCATGGGCACCAACGACCAGCCGGGCGACTACCGCCATTCGGGCTGCGCCGGCTGCCACGTCGTCTACGCCAACGACCGCGAGCCGAGGCACAGCCTCGGCTACGCCCGATATGGCCGCGACGGCCAGACCGCGACGGTCGACCCGACGATCCGCGACCTGACCCAGCGCCAGCCCACCCAGGACGGCCCGCACAGCGGTGAAGAAGGACATTCGGAGGAAGGCGCGCATGGCGGCGAGGCGCACGCCGGCGAGGCGCACGGCGGCGGCAACGGCCATGAAGCGCCCGCCGATTCCAACCATATGGCGGTGCGCGAACGCGGCCACCCGGTCCGCCACGTCTTCACCCGGGCGATCCCGACCGCGCAGTGCATGAACTGCCACATGCACCAGCCCAACATCTTCCTGAACTCCTATCTCGGCTACACGATGTGGGACTATGAGTCCGACGCCGACCTGATGTGGCCGGGGCCGGAGAACCGCCTCCCCGCGCGCAACGCCGAGGAGGAAGCCCGCTTCCGCAACCAGCGCTATCCGACCGAGGACGAGGCCCATTACGTTCTGGAGCGCAACCCCGAGGCCGCGTCGGTTCGCGGCCTGTGGAGCGACGTCGAGTTCGTCCGCGAGGTCTACGACCGGGTCAACCCGCTCGCCCGCGCCACCCAGTTCGCCGACTATCACGGCCACGGCTGGAACTTCCGCGGCATCTTCCGCCGCGACCGCGAAGGCAATCTGCTCGACGCCGACGGCAACATCGTTCCGCCCGACGATCCCGACGTCTTCCGCCGCGAGAACGAAGGCCTGTTCGTGCCGGTCGGCACCAATCCGGGCCGGTCGGTGCACATGATGGACATCCACGCCGAGCGCGGACTGCAATGCGCCGACTGCCATTTCGCCCGCGACAATCACGGCAACGGCTTCATCTACGGCGAGGTCGCCAACGCGATCGAGATCGGCTGCCGCGACTGCCACGGAACGGCGCGGGAATATGCCAATCTGCGCACGTCCAACGTCGCCGCGCCGCCGCGCGGGACCAACCTCGAGCTGCTCCGCAACGAGGACGGCCGGCGCCGGTTCGAATGGACCGAACGCGACGGCCGGCGAGTCCTGATCCAGCGCTCGATCGTCGACCCGAACCTCGAATGGGAGGTGAGCCAGGTCCGCGACAGCGCCGATTCGAGCCTGCCGCCGTGCGAGGCAAGCGGCGACCAGGCGACTCCCGGCCCCTGTTTCAACATCCGCTCCGCGCGCGCCAAATTGATGTCCCGGTCCGCCGCGGAGACCGGCCGGTACCTCTTCGGAGCGGGCGTTGCGGACGATGAGCTCGCCCATCCGGAAAACGAGATGGCCTGCTTCACCTGCCACCTCAGCTGGACGACGAGCTGCGCCGGCTGCCACCTGCCGATCGAGGCCAACAACCGCACCACGCTCCACCATTACAGCGCCGAGGAGACCCGCAACTTCGCGACCTACAATCCGCAGGTCGCCCGCGACGACATGTTCCAGCTCGGCCGCCACCAGACCACCAAGGGCAACATCATCGCTCCGATCCGCTCGACCTCGGCGCTGGTCCTGTCCTCGACCAACGTCAACCGCGAGCGCATCTACGTTCAGCAGCCGCCGGTTTCGGCCTCGGGCTTCTCCTCCCAGGCCTTCGCCCCGCACTTCCCGCACACGGTGCGGCGGACCGAGACCAAGACCTGCACCGACTGCCATCTGAGCGAGGCCAACGACAATAATGCGATCATGGCGCAGCTGCTCCTGCACGGCACCAACTTCGTCAACTTCGTCGGCATGTTCTCGTGGAGCGGTCTGGAAGGCGGGTTCCAGGCGACCCGGGTCACCGAATGGGACGAGCCGCAGGCGGTGATCGGCTCCTACCTTCACCGCTACGCCTATCCCGACTTCTGGCGCGCCCATGTCGAGCGCAACGGCCGCCAGCTGATCGAATGGACCCGCGGCCGGACCTTCGATCGCCGGCTGAGCGGCGAATCGCGGGCGCTCGAGGAGTTCGCCAACATCAACCAGGGGACTCGCGGGCCGGTCAGGTGCCTGCAGCATCGCGGCGAATATATGTTCGTCGCCGAAGGGCGCGGCGGCTTCATGGTCTACGACATTGCGAGCATCGGCAATAAGGGCTTCTCGGAGCGCATCGTCAGCGGTCCCTTCTCGCCGCTCGGCCACGACACGAGGGTCGATTCGCGCAACGCCACCTGCGTCGCGCTTCCGACCAACCAGCCGATCCGCCCCGACCGCAACGACACGATGCTGAACACCGCGCGGCCGCAGCCGAACGGCGGGACGATGACCCTGCTCGAGGAGAATCAGGAGCAGCGTTTCCACCCGATCTACAATTATGCGGTGGTGACCGATTCCGAGGAGGGCCTGTTCCTGGTCAACGTCAACACCATGGCCAACGGCGAGCCGAGGGACAATTTCCTGCGCCGCGCCGTCACCTGGAACGAGAACGGAGTGCTGAACGGCGCCCGCCACATCACCCTCGCCGGCCGCTACGCCTATATCGCCGCCGCCGCGGGCCTCGTCGTCGTCGACCTCGACGATCCGCTCCATCCGCGCCACGTCGCGACCCTTCCGCTCGACGACGCCCGCGCCTCGGCGCTCCAGTTCCGCTATCTGTGGGTGACGGACTCCGAGGGGCTGAAGCTGTTCGACGTCACGGACATGGCCAATCCGGTGGCGGTGCCGAGCGGGACGGTGCCCCTCGAAAACGCCCAGCGCATCTATCTCGCCCGCACCTATGCCTATGTCGCGGCCAAGCATCAGGGCCTGGCCATCGTCAACGTCACCAATCCGGAGCGGCCGGCGGCGCCGACCTTCGTCACCTTCGACGGGCGAATGAACGACGTCGAGGACGTCATCGTCGGCTCAACCAACGCGTCGCTGTTCGCCTATGTCGCCGACGGCCGGAACGGGATGAAGGTGCTGCAGCTGACCTCGCCGTCGAGCCAGCCCAATTTCTACGGCTTCTCGCCGCGACCGGTTCCGGAGCTGATCGCCTGGGCGCGGACCCCCTCCCCCGCTCTGGCGCTGTCCAAGGGGCTCGACCGCGACCGCGGAGTCGACGAGACGGGCGGCCAGATCGCGGTGTTTGGCCGGCTCGGCTCGCGCCCCTTCAACCGGCAGGAGATGGAGCGCCTGTTCCTCAACAGCCGCCGCCTTCCCTACCGGGTCAGCGACTCCGGCTCGATGGAGGACTGGGTGCCGATCCGGACCGCGGCGGCCGGCGCCGAGCGGGGCCGCTAAGGCCATCCGGCCTCGATGGATCCTTCCCCGGCGAAGGCCCGTATCGAAGGACGGTCCTTCCATAGGCCGTTTCGACTTGGCTCAACGGCTACCCAGGATGAGCGGCTCACGCTCTAGCCGGGCGGCCGCTTCTCCTCGGCGAGCATTCGGACCAGCGGCTGGAGGATAGGCGTGTAGCGCGCCAGTATCTCGTGATTCTCGGCGGTGTCGAAATGGGTGAGGAGCTGGGCGCCGTCCCACAGGTGAAGGGCGTAGCCGGGCGGCTCGGCGACGATCATCGGCCGGTCGTCGGGCGTGTCCGGGTCGATTCCGCTGAGGTCGAGCGCCACCTGCGGCGCCGTCGACGGGCAGACGATCAGGGTCGTTCCGGCCCAGCCGGTGACGATCGGCCGGTGAACGTGGCCGGCGATCATCGCGACGATGTTGGGCCGCCCCTCGACCACGGCGCGCAGCCGGGCGATCCACTCGGCGTCCGAATCCTCGGTGAGCCAGGCGATTCCGGTGGCGATCGGCGGGTGGTGGAGGGCGATCAGGGTCGGCGACAGCGGGGCCTCGGCGAGGCGGTCGCGAAGCCAGCTCGCGCGGGTCTCGCAGAAGGCACCGCCGTGACGGCCGACCTCCAGGGTGTCGAGGACGAGGATCCGGAGCGGATGCTCCTCGATCGCATATTGGACGAAGCCGTCGGCGGTATCGACGTCGCGGAACAGCTCGAGGAAGGGCGCTCGGCTGTCGTGGTTGCCCATCAGCGGGAAGACCGGGAAGGGCAGTCCGGAGATCGCGTCGCGCCAGCGCTGATAGGAGATGCCGTCATCGCCGTCATTGGCGATGTCGCCGGTGACGAGGAGGAGATCCGGCCGCGGATCCGATTCGCACAGGATGCGCAACGCGGCATCGAGGCGCTGGCGGTTGAACTCGTCCGGGTTGGACCGATCGAAACCGAGGTGGACGTCGGTGATCTGGGCGATCAGCATCCGCTCATCGCGCTCTGGGCGCCTGTTGAGGCTGGACGGGGATCACCGTCGTCGTCCAGCGCCGCCCGCGCACCTGCTGCCTCAGCAGCCGCGCCGGAACGCCTTCGTCCATATGGTAATCGTGGCACATGGCGCAGCTCGACTCCACCGGCAGGCCGGTCGTCTCGCCGCCATGGCAGTCGCGGCAGCTGGCGACGTTGGGGATCAGCAAGTCGGCGGAATCGGACGAGGCGTCGGCGCGGTGGCAGCTGGCGCAGGCCTGCGACCCCTCGATCCGGGGCTGGCCCGGCCGCTGGGCGGCCTGGTGAGGACGGTGATCGAACCAGCCGTGAAGCATGTAGCGGACCGGGAACGCGACCGGACGAATGCCGTAGGCGAGCGTGCCCGGCGGCGCGGGCACGACCTGGTGGCAGTCGAAGCAGGCGCCGCCGCGCGAGAAGACGGCGCGGACCGACTGATCGGCGCGAGCCCCGACCGCCGAGCGAGCGCGAGCCTGCTGCACCGCCAGCCGGATCTGGTTGACGTCGCCGGGGCGGCTCCGCGGCGTTCCGAGCACGTCCGGGCGCTGGCGAAGGCCGGCGCGGTAGAAGGAGCGGATGTCGGCGACCACCTGGCGGGGCTCGCCGTGCCGCAAGGTTCGGATGGTGCCGTCGATCTGCTCGAAGGCGAGGCTGTGGCACATGCCGCAATCGCCTTCCATGTCGGGCGGCTGGAAGCGCACTCCGTCGGGCGTGGGCACGTGGCAGTCGGCGCATTCGAGCTGCTGGCCGAAGCCGTAGGCGGCGGAGAGCCGCCGAGCCATCTGGGCGACTCCGCCGGTCGCGTTGAGGTGGAGCGCGTGCGGAAATTTGAGGTTGCTCATCTCGCGCGGCCGCTGCGCCAGCGAGACGCGCTGGACCCGGGGCTGCTCGCCGTCCCAGCGGATCAGCACCGACGGCTGGAATTCCGGGTGAAGGTCCTCGAAATCGGAAGCGTCGCCGAGCCGGGTGTCGGCCAGACGCGCGTCCAGGTCGGAATGGCAGTCGGAGCAGAATTGCTGGGGCGTCGCCGGAATCTGCTGCGGCCCTTCATGCTCGGTATGGCAATCGACGCAGCGGCCGGCGTCGAGCCCGAACGTCTGCTGGACGGCGAGCTGGAATCGGTCCCAGCCGCCCAGGTTCGGCCGAGCCCGCTGCAGCCGCGCGAGATCGGCGTGGTCGTGGACCTGGGTATGGCAGGCGGCGCAGGATTCGTCGCGCACGGAGACGAAGGGCTGGACGTGGCAGGCGCGACAATTGTTGGCGAGCGCCGCATGGCCCCGCGAAAGGCTGCCGCTGAGCCAGAGGCGGTCGGCATGGAAGGCCTGGGCATATTCCGCCTTGCCCCGCTCCTGCGAGTAGAAGGACCAGATCGGCCAGACGAGGAACAGGCCGAGGACGACGAGGACCAGCGCCCAGGCGATCGGCCGCTTGCCCGGCATGACGGCGGCGAGCGCGAAGCGGCTGGAGTCGAACTTCTCTTCCGCGGCCCCGGTGTCGGCCCGCTCGATGTCGATCGCGATGTCCTCGGACCCCATTTCCTGGGGGAGGAGGCGGAGCTGGAACGGCCCGACCCGGACGGTGCCGCCGATGGTGACGTCGATCTGGCCGAACTGGGTGGTCGAGCCGTCGATGTCGACCGTCAGTCCGGCCTCGGCGGAGACTCCGACGCGGGTCGGCGAAACCTGCTCGAGCGAGGCGTGGTGGAGCGCGACGGCGAGGTCGTTGAGGCGGATGTCGCAATCGGGATCGCGGCCGATCTTGAGCAGGTCGTCCCGGATCCGCGAGGAGCGGACGATCTGCCGCCCGTCAGCGCTGTAGCTGATGTTCCTGAGCAGGAACGCCATCCCTACTTTCCCCCTACCAGTAGAAGAAGACGCTGACGATGTGGGAGATCAAAGCGGCGATGAGCACGAAGGTCAATGGCACATGGACGTACAGCCATATCTCGAGCAGCGCCCGGCGCTGGACGTAGCCGCGCACGCGCTGGAGCGCCGCCGCCTTGCGCTCGAGCAAGGTGACGACCTGCTCGAGGGCGGCGGCCTGCTTGCCGGTGGCCTCGCCGAGGCGCGAGCGCATCGCCCGAAGCGCCGCCCGGTTGGCGCAGCTCGGATAGCGGCCCGACAGCCGCCGCCAGGCGCCGCCGCCGAACGGGTCCTCGCCCAGCGACTCGAGGACGATCGCGCTGTCGGCGTCGGAAAGCGGCTGGGCCGCGCCCTGGATCTGCTTGTCGAGATTGTTGACCGCCTCGATCATCTGCGGCCCGGTCATCTCCGAGCGGCTGTCGCTCAGCCCCTGGGGAAGAACGGCATAGACCGAGATTCCGTAGGCGCCCGAAAGGATGACCAGCATCATCAACCCGTAAGCGAGGGTGTGCACGTTCCAGCCGAACTGAAAGCCGGTATGGAGCGTCGCGATCACGATCAGCGCCAGGCCCAGATAGACATGGGCCGAGGTCCACGCCTTCAGCGACCAGCGCCCGCGCGTGATGGCGCGCTTGCGGATGCCGAGCATCGCCAGCCACAGGATCAGAAGCGCGCCGAGCGTCCCCAGGGCATAGCCCAGCCAGCTGCCGCCATTGTGGCGCGGCTGAACGTCGATCATCAGATAGGCGACGACGAGCAGCAGCGAGACCAGCGCCGCGATCTTGAGCCAGCGATAGCGCCGATATTGCAGGAAGCTCTCGTGCCTCGCCGCATCGTCCAATATCGTCCGTTCGATCCCCCTCGTCGCCACCCCTGCTAGCCCCCTCGCCCCATCCTCGCCACGGTCAGGAACTCCTCCGGCGACACGCGGATCGCGGCGCCGGTCGGGCAGGCGCGAACGCAGGCCGGCCCGCCGTTGATGCCCGAGCACATGTCGCACTTGATCGCCTTCTTCGGAGTCTCCGCGCCGACCTGCTTCTCGGTCCACTTCTTGTCGGCCTCGCCGGGCCCGGGCCCGGCGCCGAAGAACAGCCACTTGAGCAGGCTGGGCTTCTTCGGCGGCACCTTGGCCATTCGAATGACGCCATAGGGGCAATTGCGCTGGCAATTGCCGCAGCCGATGCAGGTGTCGTTGATATAGACCTCGCCGTCGGGGCCGCGCTTGATCGCGTTGGGCGGACAATCCGCCATGCAATGCGGATGCTCGCAATGGCGGCAGCTGGTCGGCACGTGGAGGTGGGCGAAGGTTCGACCGGCCTCCCGGTCGAGGCGCGAGAGCCCCTCATGCGCGTCGGCGCAGGCGCGCTCGCAATTGTCGCAGCCGACGCACAGCTTCTCGTCGATCAGCAGGACGTCGGTCGCCTCGCCGATGCCGTTCTCGACCAGGAAGCCCGCCACCGACGAATACATGTCGACGACCCCGCCGAAGCCCTCCTTGCGCGCCTCGACATAGTCGCTGAGCTCGCGCCTCGACGACATGTCCTGCTTGAAGCGGGCGAGCAGCTCGGGGTTGCGCAGAAGCAGGCGGCGGAAGGCGTCGCCGTCGAGCTTGATCACCTCCGACTTGATCGCGGCCCGCACCGTCGCCGTCCGCCGGCCGCCGTCGATCAGCGCCATCTCGCCGACATAGGAGCCGGCCGGCAGGTAGGAGAGGAAGACCGGCTTGCCGCCGATATTCTTCTCGACGACCATCGAGCCCTGGCGGATGACGAAGATGTCGTAGCTTTCCTCGCCCTCGTTGATGATCGTCTGGCCGGCGCGGATCTCCTTGATCTCGGCGGTCGCGAGCACCTCGCGCAGGTCCTCCGCCGTCACCGACCCGAACATCTGAAGCAGCTGGCGCTCGGTCGCGATGCGTGTGATCTCCCGCTTCGCGGCGGAGTTGGTGGCCATCAGCTTCAGGGCGGCGTTGCGCGGGATCTCGATCACGATCGCGCCCTCGCCGGTGCGCACCGTGGCGCCGCGCTTGCGTCCCGAGATCAGGCCGACCTCGCCCGCGATCGAGCCCTGGCCGATCTTCACGGTCCGGGACGGATCGGCGGGGTCGACCTCGACCAGAAGCGACCCGTCGGCGACGGCGAACAGCGAGGCGCCCGGATCGTTGCGCTGGAACACGATCTCGCCGGAACGATAGGCGCGCGGCTCGGAATCGAGCATGAATTCGCGCATCTGGAGCATCGACAGCTCGTTGAGGATGGTCACCCGACGGCGCAGGAAAGCGAGCCATTCGGTGACGCTGCGCTGGCCGGGCAGGACGCTGAACTTCTTCTCGAGGATCGGCTCGTCGGCCGGCTTCAATTCCTTGTTGCCGTTGATCAGCTCGATGACGTCATAGCCCTGGTTCATGCAATGCTTGATCAAGGGGTAGCCGGCCAGGGCGCCGATCACGAAAATGCCGGGCACCGTGGTCTCGAACTCGGGCGAAAGCTGCGGATAGGAATCCTTGTCGTCGCTGGTGAAGCTGATGCCGCAGGATTCGACGAACTTGCGCGGCGGCGATGAGCCCATTCGGGCGATGATCCGGTCGCATTGGACCTTCTGCTCGCCGTCGCGGGTCTCGACGTAGATCCAGCCGGGCACCACCCGGGCCGGAGTGCTCTCGCACATCACGTTGATCCGGCCGTTCGCCTTCGCCTCCATCAGAAGGTCGACATTGGCCGCCTTGGCGCGGGCGAATTCCGCGCTCCGGTTCATGATCGAGACGATGTTGCCCTGCTCGGGATCGGCGGCGAGCCCGAGCGCGTTCTCGATGCCCGCGTCGCCCGAGCCGATCACCATGATATGCTCGTCGACATAGGCGCCGGGATCGTCGAGCTGATACTGGATGTGAGGAAGATCGCCGCCCTCGCAGCGCATCTTGTTGGGGTTGCCCTGGGTGCCGATGGCGAGGATCACATATTCCGCGCCGATCGCATCGCCGCGGGTCGTCGTGACCGTGAAATTCCCCTTCTCGCCGGCAACTTCCCTGACCTCGGCGTTGAGCATGACGTTGATCTTGTTCTCGGCCGCCTGGCGGTCCCAGGTGCCGAGCACCGCCTCGCGCTTGCCGGCCTCGAAATCCATGTCCGAGCGCAGCACGAGCTGGCTCGGGGTCGCCATGACGTGCTTGCCCTTCTGATATTTGTAGATGGTGTCGGAGAGGTGGTCGGTCTTCTCGAGCAGAACGTGGCTGAGGCCGAGCTGGGCGGCACGCGCCGCCGCGCTCAGGCCCGCCGGCCCCGAACCCACGATGACGATCCTGAACGCCGCCGCCACGTCGAAAACCACTCCCCCAGGTCGCGGCCGGCCGAAGCACGGCGCAGGAGCCCGAAGCGTGCGCGCACGCCGGCCTGCTTCATCCTAGCAGCTTCTTTGAGGGACGCCAGACTTGACCTTGAGCTTTTTGCCGTAATGATCGCGCGCCATGGCAGCGCCAACCCCGTCCTCGAGCCGCATCTCGGCGGCGACCATCGCCCTCGGCACGGCCGCCTTGCTCGCCGCAGGAGCCGTCGGGATTGCCGTCTTTCGGCCCAACGACGCGACCGAGACCCCGCCCGCCGACGCCGCCGCCGGCAATTCCGCCGCGGGTCAGCCGACCGGCAGCGTCGAGGACATGATCGCGGGTCTCGAGGAGCGGCTTCGCCAGGATCCGGACAATCATGAAGGCTGGCACCTGCTCGGCCTGGCGCTGCGCGAGAGCGGCCGTTTCGACCAGGCCGAGAGCGCCTTCCGGCGGGCGACCGAATTGGCGCCCCGCAACCCCGACTATGCCGCCTATCGCGCCGAGGCGGTGCTGCTCGCCGGCGGCGACGACGGCCGGGCCGAGGCCGAGCGGCTGTTCCGGCGAGTGCTCGAGCTTCAACCGGGCAACCCGCAGGCGCGCTACTATCTCGCGACGATGAAGGACATGGCCGGCGATCATCGCGGCGCCGTCGACGAGCTCCTCGCCTTGCTTCGGGAGGCGCCGCCCGATGCGCCCTGGGAAGCGCAGGTGCGCGAGGCGACGACGGCGATCGCCCGTCAGAATGGAATCGACATCGCCGGCCGGCTCCCTCCGCCCCGCCAGCCCGCCGCCGCCGCGACCGCGGCCATCCCCGGACCGACGCGCGAGCAGATGGAGGCGGCTCGGGCGATTCCTCCCGGCGAGCAGGACGCGATGGTGCGGGGCATGGTCGACCGGCTCGCCAGCCGGCTTCGCCAGAACCCCCGCGACGCGGACGGCTGGATCAGGCTGATGCGTTCGCGGATGGTGCTGAACGACAGGGATGCGGCGGGCGCGGCGCTGCGTTCCGCCCTTGCCGCCTTCGCCGGCGACTCCGCCACCCAGCAGCGCCTGCGCGGCGCCGCGGCCGAACTGGGCGTCCCCGCCGGCTGAGGTTCAGGAGATCCGGACCGCCTCGACTCGCCGGTTCTCGCCCGACGACGCGCGCCGGCCCGGCAGCGGGCGGTCATAGCCATAGCCCTGAACCTCGAGCCGTTCGATGCCTATGCCTTGGGCGACCAGGAAATCCGCGACCGCCTGCGCGCGCTGCTGCGACAGGGTGAGATTGAGGGCCCGGCCCCCGGACGAGTCGGTATGGCCTTCGATGCGGACTCGGACATTGACCAGTTGCGGGCGCTTCAGCGCCTCGGCGAAGACGCGCAGCCGCGCCTCGCCGGCGGGATCGAGCACCGCCGAGCCGGCGCCGAAGGCGAGGCGCAGATCGACCCGCCCGGCCTGCTGCTGTTGCTGCTGTTGCTGCTGGGC
>DATMVG010000048.1:0-14764 GCA_035563315.1 Allosphingosinicella sp.
GGACGACCTTCTACACCGATCTCCAGCTGCGCTTCGAGGTTGGTGAGAGCTTCGGCTTCGCGATCGGGGTCAACAACCTGTTCGGCGAGGACCCGCCGCCCTGCTTCACCTGCGGGCTCAACAATATCGACCCGACGACCTACGACGTGCCGGGAACCTTCGTCTACGCCAGGGCGACGGTCAGGATGTAGCGACCGCGCCCCCGAGCTACGCCGGGGAGGGGATCGCGGGAGGGACGCGACCTTATCGGCGCAGGTTCAGGGCGCCGGCGGCGATGCTCCTCGGCGAGCGCGCGACCGCCTGACGCGAGGCGGAGTCACGCTTCGCGGCTCAGTCCTTGCCGATCGGGTTCGCCGCGCAGCCGCCGGCGCCGCCATTGCCGCAGGTCTGCTTGTTGAACTGGACTCGGTCGATGACCCGCCGGGTCTGCTCGCGCACCTGCGCCCATTCCGCCCGGGTCCGGCAGACCCGCGACCGAGCGAGCCGCGACCCGATCTGGAGCTCGTTGACGCAGACCATTCGGTTGGGATCGTTGTCGGGTCCCCTCGGCCGATCGAGCACGCGCTCGCGGTCGGCGACCAGCGACACCTGCGCCGCCGCCGCCGTCCCGACCAGGACCAGCCCCGCCGCCAGCAATCTCACCATGCGCGCGCCTCCTCCGTGACGAGTGCCCGTCATAGCCGATTTCCCGGCGCGCTCCACCCCTCCCGCGCCGGCCTCCGCCGCCGCACGCGGGCGAGCACCCGCTCGGAGACGGGGCTTGAACCTCCGCTCGGAACCTCCGATGTGTGGCTGGTCACACCCATCCAGCAGGACCTTCTCGACCATGGACCATGAAGACCTCATCGCCGGCCTCGTCCCGATCGTCATCGAGCAGTCGAACCGCGGCGAGCGCAGCTTCGACATCTATTCGCGCCTGCTGAGGGAGCGGATCGTGTTCGTCACCGGCCCGGTCGAGGACCATATGGCGACCCTGATCACCGCCCAATTGCTCTATCTGGAGAGCGAGAATCCGAAGAAGGACATCTACATGTACATCAACTCGCCGGGCGGGGTGGTGACGGCGGGCATGGCGATCCACGACACGATGCAATATATCCGGCCCAAGGTCGGAACGGTCTGCGTCGGCCAGGCCGCGTCGATGGGCGCCTTCCTGCTCGGCGCGGGCGAGAAGGGGATGCGGGTCGCTCTGACCAATGCGCGCATCATGATCCACCAGCCGTCGGGCGGCGCCCAGGGCATGGCCAGCGACATCGAGATCCAGGCCAAGGAGATCCTCCGCATCCGCCACCGGATGAACGAGCTGATGGCCGAGTTCACCGGCCAGCCGATCGAGGAGATCGAGAAGGCGGTCGAGCGCGACAAATTCTTCTCCGCCGAGGAAGCCAAGGCCTTCGGCCTGGTCGACGAGGTGTTCGAGCGCCGGCCGGCGCCGGCGGACGAGGAGACGGTGCGCGCCGCCTGACCTTCGATCTGCCCAGCATCGGGACGCCTTCCGCCGCTGAAGCGAAGCGGCTGGACAGGGCCTTGCCCGGCCAATAATCTTTGTCCGCTTATCGGGGGGAAACGATGGCGCAGCTGACCGATCGCGAGGATGCGGCCGGCCTTTCGCTCGAGGAGCGCGGACGCGCGGGACCCGATTTTTCGGCCGCGGCCAACGTGACCGACTATACGGCGCTGGTCACCGGCGTCTCGTGGAACGGCATCGGTCAGGCCGGCTCGCCCTGCATCGTCACTTTCTCGTTCGAGACGAGCGCCCCGCTCTATGTCGTCGACGGCAGCGCCGGCTTCGCGCCCGATGCCGGCGCGACCTTCGAAGCCTTCACCGCGACCGAGAAGACGGCGGCGCGAAGCGCGCTCGCGCAATGGGGCGCGACCTGCGGAATCGTCTTCGTCGAGGTCGCCGCCGGCCAGGGCGAGCTCAGCTTCAGCAAGGTGGATTTGCAGAAGAGCCCGAATCCGGAATCGGGCGGCTTCGCGATCACCACTTCGCGCACCTTCGTTCTGACCGGGCTCGGGGTGGCATGGAGGTGTCGGACGGCGACATCTTCATCGACTCCGTGGCCACCCCCACCGGCATCGGGCTCGCCTACACGCTCCTTCACGAGATCGGCCACACGCTCGGGCTCAAGCATCCGTTCGACGGCGATCCGCAATTCCCGGCGGCGACGACGGCCCAGACCGTGCTCGCCTACGGCGCGCCGGTGGCGGCGCTCGGCAGCCTCGATCCTCAGGCCGCGCGCTTCCTCTACGGCGCCGACACGCCGGCCGCCAACACCCTGCTCAGCCACAGCTACAATGCGGCGACCGGGGTGCTCACCCAGAATTGGGGAAGCGTCAACAGCTCGATCATGGGCACGGGACAGAAGGACTCGATCGACGCCGGCGCGGGCAACGACCGGGTCGCCGGCTTCCAGAACAACGACACCCTGAAGGGCGGCCTCGGCAACGACCAGCTCTACGGCGGGCCCGGCAACGACCTCCTCATCGGCGGCGCCGGCGACGACGTCCTCGTCGGCGGCAACATGGTCAGCGACGAGACCGGCACCGACACGGCGGATTATTCCGCCGCCGCCGCCGCGATCGCGGTCCAGCTTCGCTTCTTCACGTTCGACAGCGGCTTCCAGGCCACCGGCACCGACATCGGCATGGACCTGCTCTACGAGATCGACAACGTGATCGGCGGAAGCGCCGGCGACAGCCTCGCCGGCAACCAGTTCGCCAACGTCCTTGCCGGCGGCGGCGGCAACGACACGATTCGCGGCAGCCTCGGCAACGACGTGCTCGACGGCGGCACCGGCGCCGACACGATGAGCGGCGGCCTCGACGCCGACACCTATGTCGTCGACAATGCGGGCGACGTCGCCGACGAGCTCAGCGACGGCGGCGACGGCGTCGACCAGGTGCGCTCGGCCGTGACCTTCAGCCTTGCCGACTCCGTCCATGCGCAGGGCCAGATCGAGCATCTCATCCTCACCGGCGCCGCCAATATCAACGGCACCGGCAACGGCCTCGCCAACACGATCATCGGCAATGGCGGCGCCAACAGCCTCAACGGCGGCGCCGGCGCCGACCGGATGGAGGGCAGAGCCGGCAACGACGTCTATTTCGTCGACAATGCCGGCGACAAGGTGATCGAGAAATCGGGCGAGGGCACCGACACCGTCAACAGCAGCGTCAGCTTCAGCCTCGCCGGCCAGTTCGCCGAGAATCTCGTCCTCACCGGCAGCGGCAATCGGAGCGGCACCGGCAACGGCCTCGCCAACAGCCTCACCGGCAATAGCGGCAACAACGTCCTCAACGGCGGTCTCGGCGCCGACCGGATCGACGGCAAGGGCGGCAACGATATCATCGTCTTCAATTCCGCCCTCGGCGGCGGCAATGTCGATACCCTGCTCCACTACGTCACCGCCAACGACGTCATCCAGCTCGACAACGCGATCTTCACCGCGCTGACGACGACGGGCGTGCTCGCCGCGACCCGATTCACCGCCAATGCCAGCGGAGTCGCCACCACCGCCGCCCACCGGATCGTCTACGAGACCGACACCGGCAACCTCTATTACGACAGCAACGGCAACGCCGCCGGCGGCGCGACCCTGTTCGCGACGGTCGCCCCGGGGCTGGCGATGACGGCAAGCGAGTTCGTCGTCATCTGAGCCGCTTCTCTCGCGGCTAGGCTGCCCTCCTGAGGGCGATCACCTCCGAGATGGCTCGGGAAAGCTCTTCCTCCTTGAACGGCTTGCCGAGCTTCGGAACCGAGGTTCCAGCCCCTTCGGGAAGGCTGGCATAGCCCGAGACCATCAGCACCGGAAGCTCGGGCTGGCTGGCGAGAACGCGCTGGGTCAGCTCCTCGCCGGTCATTCCCGGCATCGCATAATCCGTGATGACGAGGTCGACGCTGCGCTGGTCGAGCAGCTGGAGGGCTTCCGCCCCGGAAGGTGCGGTAAGGACTTTGTGCCCGAGCTCGGCCAGCATGGCGGCGGTATTTTCGAGCACCAGCGGATCGTCGTCGACGGCCAGGATGACGAGCGGGTCGGCCGCGACGAACCTTGCTTCCGGTTCGACCGCGGCGGCCTCGACCTCCACGCCGTCAGGTTGCTCGGCGGAAACGCGAAGCCAGATTTCGGCCGTCGTGCCGGCGCCCTTCGCGCTGCTCAGCACGAATTTCCCGCCGGACTGCTGGGCCACGCCATGGACCATCGGCAGGCCAAGCCCCGTTCCCTTGCCGAGCCCCTTGGTCGTGAAGAACGGTTCCGTCGCCTGCGCCAGGGTCGCCTCGTCCATGCCTTCGCCATGGTCGATCACGGAGAGCCGGACATAATCGCCCGGCTCGAGGCCGGCCTCGGCCGAAACGACGCGTTCCTGGCGGGCGGCGATGGTGATCGTCCCTCCGTGAGGCATGGCGTCCCGGGCGTTGACCGCCAGGTTCATCAAGGCGAGCTCGAGCTGCCGCGAATCCGCCTGGACCGCCGGAAGAATGAGCGGGAACCTTGTATCGATCGTGACTCCGGGGCCGATCGTCCGCTGCAGGAGCTCCGCCATGCCCCGGACGAGACCGGAAAGATCCACCGCCTCGAGCACCAGCTCCTGCTTGCGCGCGAAAGCGAGCATCCGCTGAGTCAGCGACGCTCCGCGCTCGGCGGCCTTGATCGCGTTGCCGATCAGGCCGGATACGTCGATCCCCTCCTTCAATCGCCTCTGGGCCAGGGAGAGGCTCCCGAGCACGACGGCCAACAAGTTGTTGAAGTCGTGAGCGACGCCGCCGGTCAGCTTGCCGATGGCCTCCATCTTCTGCGACTGGAAGAACGCCTCGCGGGTCCTTTCCAGTTCCTCCTGGGTCCGCTTGCGCTCGGTCAGGTCGCGGGTGATCTTGGCAAATCCGATCAGCCTCCCGTCCGGGTGCCAGATCGGATCGATGACGACGTTCGCCCAGAAGCGGCTGCCGTCCTTGCGCATCCTCCAGCCCTCGGCCTCGAAGCGACCCTCGCGCTCCGCGGTCTCCAGCGCGAGCTTCGGGATTCCGGCCGCCCGATCCTCTTCCGAATAGAATCGCGAGAAATGCTGGCCGATGATCTCGTCGGCGGAATAGCCCTTGAAGCGCTCCGCTCCGGCGTTCCAGCTGCTGACCTTGCCCTGGGGATCGAGCATGTAGATCGCGTAGTCCGTGACGCTCTGGATAAGCAGTCGGAATCTCTCCTCGCTGCGGCGAAGCTCCTCCTCGGCCGCCCTTCGCTCGGTGAGGTCGCGAGTGACCTTCGCGAAGCCCACCAGCTTCCCCGTCGGGTCGCGGATCGGGTCGATCACCACATTGGCCCAGAAGCGCGTGCCGTCCTTGCGGACCCGCCAGCCTTCCGCCTCGAAGCGCCCCTCCCGTTCGGCGGTTTCGAGCGCCACCTTCGGGACTCGATCGCGCTCCTCGGGCGTGTAGAAGCGGGAGAAATGCTGGCCGATGATCTCGTCGGCCTCATAGCCCTTGAACCGGCGCGCGCCCGCGTTCCAGCTCGTCACCCTTCCGGTCGGATCGAGCATGTAGATGGCATAATCGGTGACGCTCTGAACGAGCAGCTCGAAGCGGCTGATGCCGCTGCTGGGATTTTCGGTCTGATTCATGCGCCCCCTATGCTCCGACAAATGCGAGAGCCGAAACGAGATTTGCACCCGGACAGTTCCGTGCGCGGTTGCGTTCGGCCGGTAAGCAAAGGCCGGTGGGGCGCGGGGGCGAGGCCGGCCGCGGGACCGGGTTCGCCGCCGGGGGCTTGTCGCCGCGCCAAGGCCACGCCACATGGTGAGCGGGCGTGACGGGGGCCGCAGCGGCGGCTTAACGATTAGGCCATTGTGATTGTGCTAATTTGCCGTCAGGATGCCGGCGAAGGGAAAGCGGGCCCCGGCGCGGGCCTGAAGGGACGATATGACCAAGCTTAGTGGCGGCGACAGCAAGAGCACGCTTTATTGCTCCTTCTGCGGCAAGTCGCAGCACGAGGTACGCAAGCTCATCGCCGGGCCGACCGTGTTCATCTGCGACGAATGCGTCGAGCTGTGCAACGACATCATCCGCGAGGAGACCAAGTCGGCCTTGGTCAAGACCCGCGACGGCGTCCCCACGCCCGCGGAAATATGCAAGGTCCTCGACGATTACGTGATCGGGCAGGACCATGCCAAGCGGGTCCTCTCGGTCGCCGTGCATAATCATTACAAGCGGCTCGCCCATGGCGCCAAGGGCGGAGAGGTCGAGCTCGCCAAGTCGAACATCCTGCTGGTCGGCCCGACGGGATGCGGCAAGACCCTCCTCGCGCAGACGCTGGCGCGGATCCTCGACGTGCCCTTCACCATGGCCGACGCGACCACTTTGACCGAGGCCGGCTATGTCGGCGAGGACGTCGAGAACATCATCCTCAAGCTGCTCCAGTCCTCCGACTACAATGTCGAGCGGGCGCAGCGCGGAATCGTCTATATCGACGAGATCGACAAGATCAGCCGCAAGTCGGACAATCCCTCGATCACCCGCGACGTCTCCGGCGAGGGCGTCCAGCAGGCCCTCCTCAAGCTGATGGAAGGGACCACCGCCTCGGTTCCGCCGCAGGGCGGGCGCAAGCATCCGCAGCAGGAATTCCTTCAGGTCGACACGACCAATATCCTGTTCATCTGCGGCGGCGCCTTCGCCGGGCTCGAGAAGATTATCGGCGACCGGCTCGAGGGCAAGTCGATCGGTTTCGGCGCCCATGTCGCCGCCCCGGACGAGCGCCGCACCGGCGAGGTGCTCCGCCACACCGAGCCCGAGGATCTGCTGAAGTTCGGGCTCATCCCCGAGTTCGTCGGCCGCCTGCCGGTCATCGCGACGCTCGAGGATCTCGACGTCGAGGCCCTGGTCAAGATCCTTCGCGAGCCCAAGAACGCCCTGGTCAAGCAGTATCAGAAGCTGTTCGACATGGAGGACGTCAAGCTCACCTATACCGACGACGCCCTCGTCGCGACGGCGAAGAAGGCGATCGAGCGCAAGACCGGCGCCCGCGGCCTCAGGTCGATCATGGAGAATATCCTGCTCGACACGATGTTCGACCTGCCCTCGATGGACGGAATCGACGAGGTGCTGATCGACAAGGACGTCGTCGAGGGCCGCAAGGACCCGGTCCGAATCTACGCCAAGAAGGCCGAAGACGCGGCCTAGCCGCGGCGAGGCGAACTGGAGCTAGGCCGAGCGCGGCCCGGCGGGCCAGGCGGGGCCGCTCGGTCAGCGGCAGATGGCGGGCCTCCCGTCGCGACGGGCCTGGCTGCTCTCGCAGCATGCGCCTCGGAAGACCGCGGCCCACAGGCTCCGTTCGCGCAGAGCCTGCGCATAGAGCGCGCAGGATGCGGCGTGGCCGACCTGATTGCGCTGTTCGCCTCGCTCATTCCATCTTTGGTCGGTATAGACGCTCGACGCGGTGATCCAGCTGCGCTCGGCCGACCCACCGTCGGCGAGCGACACCTGGATCATCCGCGACGCCGAATCGACCGCCTGAATCCTGACCAGCCTGCCATCCCACAGCCGATAGACGTCCCCGACGCGAAAGGCACCCATCCCATATTCTTCGTAGACGCTGCAGGCAAAGCATGCGCCGCCATGCGATTGGCCAGTGCCGATGAACAGGAACGGCATCGACAATCCGGTCAGGAATAGAATTGCTTGTCTCCGCATCTTCAATCTTCCTGAGAATATTGACTATACGCCGACTCGATAGGGACCGATTATTATGACAGGATTTGCCCTCAACGGACACAGCTTTCGCGCCGAGCCGGTGGACGGCCCCGGGAAGCATGGCCGCGGCCGTGCCGCCGCCCTTCCGAGCAATGTTCGAGCCGAATGACGGGCCCGGCGCTCCGTTCCTGGCGGCCGGCCTATCTGGCCTTCCTTCCGGGCTTCCTGTTCGCGGCGGAAGGCTCGAAGCCGGGCTACGTCGCCAAGGCGTGGCTGCTGGCGCTGCTTCCGAGCCTCGCTTTGGCCGCCCTGGTCAGCCTTGCCGCGCCGCAGTCGGCGGCGCCCCGGCTCGAGTCCGGCGGGCCGCTCTTCCTCCTGCTCGTCGTCCTCGTCGCGCCCTTCCTTGAGACCCTGCTGATGATCGGGCCGCTCTGGCTGCTCGACCGCCTGCTCGGGCCGGGCCCGGCCGCGGTCGGCAGCGCGCTCTTGTGGGGCCTGCTGCACAGCCTCGCCGCGCCGGCCTGGGGGCTGGTCGTCTGGTGGCCGTTCCTGATCCTGTCGATCGTCTTCCTGACGTGGCGGGCGCTCGGCCTCGGCACCGCCGTCCTTCTCGTCACCTCGGTCCACGCCATGCAGAATTGCGTCGCCGCCGCGCTGCCGCTGCTGTTCGGCCCGGCCGGCTGAGCCGGCCCGGCCCGGCTACTGGTTCATGACGTTGTAGCGGCGCGCCTCTTCCTGGGTCAGGCAGCGCCGGGTCGAGCGGTTGTTCGAGTCCGCGACCGCCCGCTGCTGGTACATGATCTCGGTCAGCAGCAGGCGCGAGACCCCCATGCGGATCAGGAAGTCGTTGTCCTCGCTCGCCAGAAGCGCCGATTGCTGCTCGATCTCGCCGATCAGTCCGATCGTATTGTCCTCGCCGCGCGCCACCTCGGAGCGGATCGTCTCGCGATCGCCGGTATGGGTGAACATGTGGACCATGAACAGCCCGCCCGGATCGACGAAGCGCGCGACTCCGCCCATGAACATGAAGTTGCAGGCCGAAAAGCAGGCCCAGCCGCTCGGGATCCGGGTGACCATCATGTTCTGGCGGATGATCCGGCCGGCCTGGTTGCCGACCCGGGCGTTGCCGCCGGGCGAGCGCAGCCAGATCTCGCCGATATCCTGATGCTCGGCGAGCGCCGCCTCGAGCCGGGGGACGAGATCGTCGTCGATCACGCCTTCGGCGAGCAGCACCTTGCGGCCGTCGACCTGCTGCGGCGTGAAGCGCATCTCGCGGTGATTGGACCAGTTCGGATTCTGCGGGCAGGTCGGGTTGTCGGGATCGGCGCGGGCCTGCGCCGATGCGGCCTGGCCGCTGAAGAGCGCGGCGAGCGCCGCCGCGCCGGCGAGCAGCCGGCGGGCCGGGCTAGACCCGGGCATAGCGACCGGCGCCCGGCGCCCGGCACATCCGCTTGGGCGCCCGGGTCTCCTGGCCGTCGACGATGACGATGTCGGTGACGGTCAGGCAGTGGGTCCCGTCGGCCAGAGTCTCCTCGCCCGTCGCCGCCGACGATCCGCTGACTCCGGGGCGGGTCTCGCTGGTCCAGGTCGCGGTCGTTCCGACGCCGCCGCGAACCGCCTCGTTGGTCGCCTCGACCGCCTTTTGCTGCTCGCGGCAGTCGAGCATGCCGACCAGGGCCTCGCTCAGAGTGTCGGTGACCGGAAAGGCGATGATCGCCGGGCCGCCGAGGCGGCCGAGCGCGCCGCGGGCGAGGCCGCCGAGAATGCCGCGGCCGACCGAGCGGCCGGTCGAGTTGCGCGACTGTTCGCAACGCTCGTCCGAGTTGCGCCGGGCCTCGGCTTCGGCCGGCAGCGCAAGGACGATCAGGATCGGCGCGGCGGCGGCCAAAAGAACGCGTGACATCAAGCAAATACCCCTCGTCTCAACGAAATAGGTTTTAAGTCGGCGGGGGCTCAGGGTCAATCGCCCCGAGCGGCGGGCGAGGCGTGGCGGCGGTTCATTGATGCCGGCCCGGACCTGTCCCATATAGGGGAACGGTACAGTGGAGCATTCATGACCATCACCTATCCCGTCCTTCCGCTTCGCGACATCGTCGTCTTCCCGCACATGATCGTGCCGCTGTTCGTCGGCCGCGACAAATCGGTGGCGGCGCTCGAAAGCGCGATGGCCGCCGACAAGAGCATCTTCCTCGTCTCCCAGCTCGACCCGACCGAGGACGATCCCGACCGCGAGGCCCTCTACGACCTCGGAGTCATCGCCACCGTCCTCCAGTTGCTCAAGCTCCCCGACGGCACGGTGAGGGTGCTGGTCGAGGGCCGCCAGCGCGCCTCGCTGCAGGCGCTTCACCAGGAAGGCGCTCATCTGGCGGCGAGCATCGAGCTGATCGAGGACGGCGAGCCCGAGGGCGCTGAGGTGCAGGCGCTGATGCGCTCGGTGGTCGAGCAGTTCGAGAATTACGCCAAGTTGAACCGCAAGCTTCCGGCCGCGACCGCCGTCCAGCTCGGCCAGATCGAGGAGCCCGCCAAGCTCGCCGACGCGGTCGCCGCCAACATCAACATCAAGGTGTCCGACAAGCAGGCTTTGCTCGCCGAGCTCGATCCGGTGCGCCGGCTGGAAATGGCCTTCGCCTTCATGGAGGGCGAATTGGGCGTGCTCCAGGTCGAGAAGAAGATCCGATCGCGGGTCAAGCGCCAGATGGAGAAGACGCAGCGCGAATATTATCTCAACGAGCAGCTGAAGGCGATCCAGCGCGAGCTCGGCAATGCCGGCGAGGAAGGGGAGGGCGACGAGCTCGCCGAGCTGGCCAAGAAGATCGAGCGGACCAAGCTGTCGAAGGAAGCCCGGAGCAAGGCCCAGTCGGAGCTCAAGAAGCTCAAGGCGATGGCGCCGATGTCGGCCGAGGCGACGGTCAGCCGCAACTATCTCGACGTCCTGCTCGGCCTGCCCTGGGGGAAGAAGTCGAAGCTCAAGCACGACATCGCCGAAGCCGAGCGGATCCTCGACGAGGACCATTACGGGCTCGAGAAGGTCAAGGAGCGGATCGTCGAATATCTCGCCGTCCAGGTCCGAACCAACAAGCTCAAGGGCCCGATATTGTGCCTGGTCGGCCCGCCCGGAGTCGGCAAGACCTCGCTCGGCCGCTCGATCGCCCGGGCCACCGGCCGCGAGTTCGCGCGCCAGTCGCTCGGCGGAGTCCGCGACGAGGCCGAGATCCGCGGCCACCGCCGCACCTATATCGGCTCGCTTCCCGGCAAGATCGTCACCAACCTCAAGAAAGCGGGCACGTCCAACCCGCTGTTCCTGCTCGACGAGATCGACAAGCTCGGCCAGGACTTCCGCGGCGATCCCGCCTCAGCCCTGCTCGAGGTGCTCGATCCCGAGCAGAACAGCCGCTTCCAGGACCATTATCTCGAGGTCGATTACGACCTCAGCGACGTCATGTTCGTCACCACCGCCAACTCGATGGACATGCCGCAGCCCCTGCTCGACCGGATGGAGATCATCCGCCTCGAAGGCTATACCGAGGACGAGAAGGTGGAGATCGCCAAGCGCCACCTCATCCCCAAGCAGATCGAGTCGCACGGCCTCAAGGAGGACGAGCTGACCTTCGCCGACGAGGGCCTGCGCACCCTGATCCGCCACTATACCCGGGAGGCCGGGGTGCGGACGCTCGAGCGCGAGATCGCCAAGGTCGCGCGCAAGGCGCTTCGCCAGATCCTGGAGGGCAAGGCCGAGAGGATCGAGCTGACCCCGGAGACGGTCGGCGAGTTCGTCGGAGTCCGCCGCTTCCGCCACGGCATGAGCGAGGAGGAGGACCAGATCGGCGCCGTCACCGGCCTCGCCTGGACCGAGGTCGGCGGCGAATTGCTCACCATCGAGGCGGTCACCGTTCCCGGCAAGGGCCAGATCAAGACGACCGGCAAATTGGGCGACGTCATGCAGGAGTCGATCCAGGCCGCCTTCTCGTTCGTCAAGGCGCGCTCGCCGAGCTACGGGGTCAAGCCGAGCGTGTTCGCGCGCAAGGACATCCACGTCCACCTTCCGGAAGGGGCGGTGCCCAAGGACGGTCCGTCGGCGGGCGTCGGCATGGTGACGGCGATCATCTCGACCCTGACCGGAATCCCCGTCCGCCGCGACGTCGCGATGACCGGCGAGGTGACCCTGCGCGGGCGCGTGCTTCCGATCGGCGGCCTCAAGGAGAAGCTGCTCGCGGCCCTTCGCGGCGGCATCACCAAGGTGCTGATCCCGGCCGACAACGAGAAGGACCTCGCCGAGATCCCGGCCAACATCAAGGAGGGCCTGGAGATCGCGATCGTCGCCCATGTCGACGAGGTGCTCGCCCAGGCGCTGGCGACCCCGGTGGTCCCGATCGAGTGGACCGAGGCCGACGAGCTTGCGGCGCTGCCGCCTTCGGAGCTCGCGCCGGCCCCGGACGACCGCACCGGAGCCTCGATCCGCCACTGACCCGACCGGGTCCGCAATGGGCGCTTTTCCGGCGAAAAGCGCCTCTTTCCTTTTGACTCCTCACCGCCTCCTGTCCTTTAAACGAGTCACGGCAGCCGCCGCGAGTCTTTCGGGTAACAGGGGTTCGGGAGAGATGAACAAGCAGGAGCTAATCGGCCACGTCGCCGAGGTAACCGGGTTCGGCAGGGGGGATGCGTCGCGGGCGGTCGAAGCGGTGTTCGATACGATCGGCAATGCGCTGAAGCGGGGGGACGAGGTTCGCCTTGTCGGCTTCGGCACCTTTTCCTGCTCGCGCCGTAAGGCCTCGACCGGGCGCAATCCGCGCACCGGCGAGCCGATGCAGATCAAGGAATCGACCCAGCCCAAGTTCAAGGCGGGCAAGGGGCTCAAGGATTCTGTCAACAGCTGACGGGATGGGGACAGTCACTTTCGACACTGTCCTTCCAGGCCTCGGTCGCCGGCGGTTGAAAGTGACTGTCCCCTTGTGGCGCCGACGGCTGCCGGTTATGGCCCGCCTTCCGTTTCGCTGGGGGCGTGGGCGCGTAGCTCAGTGGTAGAGCACTGTGTTCACACCGCAGGGGTCGCAAGTTCAATCCTTGCCGCGCCCACCACGCCCCTCCCTTTCGACCTGATCGGAAACGCCGTCGCTATGTCGCCGGCCCGCTTTCGTTTTCCTTCCGTTAACCATGACGGCTGTACAACGAAACCGATTCCCGACCGGAAGCATTATCGCGGCCGAAAGGAGTGACGAAGGTGCGTGGCGACCCGATCCGTCCTGTTCCGAGCGACTTCCAGCGCCAGCTGCAGGGCTACGGCCTCAGCACGGTCGAGATCAGCTACTACATGCCCGACCACCCGGCGCTGCTCCAGCTCTTCATCTGGCAGCATTACGACGTCGCTCCGCAATTCCCGGCCCTGCGCGACTTTCTCGACCATTGGCGGCGCGAGGTCGAAGCCGCGCTCCACTCGGTGCGGGTGGCGCACAAGCATCTGATCGGCCCGGCCGAATGGCGGGCCGTGGACGGCGTGATCACGATCAATTGAAGGTCGCCGAGCGGCCGTGAAGCCGCGGCTCACGATCCTCCCATCGGCGGGCTTTCGGGGACGCTTCCGGCGGCCGCCGCGCCCCGGCGATCCTTGACGCTGGGGTGGCCGCGCTCCTATGTGCCGCCATCCTCATCACGCGTGGCGACCGTAGCTCAGCTGGTTAGAGCATCGGTTTGTGGTACCGAGGGTCGCGGGTTCAAGTCCCGTCGGTCGCCCCAGACTTCCGCTCAGGAAACAGGAACATCGATGGACTCGCTCTGGGACTTTCCCGACTATGACGAGCATGAGCTCGTGCAATTCGTCACCGATCGGGAAAGCGGCCTGCGGGCGCTGATCTCCGTCCATTCCACCCGGCTCGGCCCGGCCGCCGGCGGAGTCCGCTTCTGGCATTACGCGCGGACCGGCGATGCCGTCGCCGACGTCCTGCGGCTGTCGCGCGGGATGAGCTACAAGAACGCCATGGCCGGCCTTCCGCTGGGCGGCGGCAAGGCGGTGATCCTCGCCGACGAGCGGCGCAGCAAGACTCCGGCGATGCTCGCCGCCTACGGCCGGGCGATCGAGCGCCTCGGCGGCAGCTACGTCACCGCCGAGGATGTCGGCATGTCGGTCGCCGACCTGGTGGCGATCTCGAATGAGACCCGGTTCGTCGCCGGGCTTCCGGCCGGCGAGGGCGAGGTCGGCGGCGATCCCGGCCCGCACACCAGCTACGGAGTCTATCTCGGCGTGCGCGCCGCCGCGGAGCGCGCGCTCGGCCGGGACAGCCTTGCCGGCCTGCACATCGCCATCCAGGGCGCGGGCAGCGTCGCCGGCGGCCTCGCCCGCCGGGCCGCCGCCGACGGCGCCCGGCTCAGCATCGCCGATATCGACCCGGCAAGGGCCCAGGCGCTCGCCTCGGAAGTCGGCGGCGCCGTCGTCGCGCCCGAGGACATCCTGTTCCTCGAGGCCGACATCGTCAGCCCCAACGCCCTCGGCGCCATCCTCGACGAGGCGACGATCCCGAAGCTTCGAGCGCCGGTCGTCGCAGGCGGCGCCAACAACCAGCTGGCCACGCCCGAGGACGGCAATCGAGTCCAGCAGCGCGGCATCCTCTACGCGCCCGACTATGTGATCAACGCCGGCGGGATCATCAACGTGTCGACCGAATATCTGCGCGACGGCGACGAGTCGGTGGTTCGCCAGCGGATCGAGGGGATACCGGGGCGGCTCAACCGCATCTGGGACGAGAGCATCGCCACCGGCCGCAACCCCGCCGACGTCGCCGACGCCATGGCCCGCCGACTCATCGGCCGCGACTGACCGCGGGTCCGGCGGCCGGACGGCGCGGTTCGGCCGTTATGATCCCGTTCACTGCCGCCGCCGCAGGATCGGCCCGATGATCCACTCGATCGCGCTCCTTGCGGCACTGGCCGCCGCGCCCGACGCCGCGGCCGACAAGCCGCCGGTTCCGCTCCCCGCGGGGCCGCCTCGAGGGATGGTCTCCCACAGCGTCGAGGGACCGGCCGGCCTGGGCTGCTTCCGAGTCGCGCCCGGGGCCGGCGCGGGCCTTGCCGAGGCCGTCGCCTGTCCGGCCGTGT
>DATMVG010000049.1:0-3058 GCA_035563315.1 Allosphingosinicella sp.
GATTACGAGACGACGCCCGGGGCCCAGGCGGGCCTCGGCGCCGCCGCCGCCCGCTCGATCACGATCACTCCGAGCGACGGAGTCAATGCGGGCTCGGCCTACACTCTGAATTTCAGCGTGTCCGACCAGGACGCACTGGTCGGCCCGACGACCGGCCTCGACCTGGCCGCCGGCTACTACCGGATCATCTACAACGTCATGAACAGCGGCAATTACACGATCATGAAGGATCACGACGGGAGCGGGGAAAGCGGAACCTATATCGGCACGGCGGGCCACGGCACCGACTACGGAATCTATGCCGCGACCGGCTCGTCAGGCTATATTTCGGACCCCGCTCACTATCTGGTCGGATCGCAGATCTACTTCGAAGCGCCGATCGTCTTCGACCTCAACGGCAACGGCGTCGACCTCACCCATCTTACCGCCTCGAGCGTCTTCTTCGACCAGGGCGCCGACGGGACCCTGAACCGCACCGGCTGGGTCGGCGCCGCCGACGGGCTCCTGGCCCTCGACCGCAACGGCAACGGCAAGATCGACAATGCCTCGGAAATCAGCTTCGTCGGGGACAAAGCGGGCGCCAAGACGGACCTCGAGGGCCTCGCCGGCTTCGACAGCAACAACGATCGCCTGTTCGACGGCGGCGACGCCCGCTTCGCCGCGTTCCAGGTCTGGCAGGATTCCAACCAGGACGGCGTCAGCCAGGCTTCGGAGCTGAAGACGCTCGCCGCCGCAGGCATCGCGTCGATCGACCTCACCGGCCATTCGACCGGCCAGACCCTGCAGAACAACAGCGACAACGTCATCTTCAATATGACCCGCTTCACCCGCACCGACGGGACGTTCGGGCAGGCCGGCGACGTCGCTCTGGCCTATGAGGGCAATCCGGCGCCGGCGCCGCAGCCGGCGGCGGCGATCCAGTTCGCCGCGAGCAGCCACGCCGCCAAGAGCAAGCGCTATTCGATCACCGCGGAAGGCGGGCGCCTGTACCTGACGACCAAGCGGGGGCAGGCCGAGGTCGACCCGCGCTCCGGCCTGGTCGCGCCTTCGACCCTGCTCAGCTTCAAGAACAAGACGTTCGGGATGTTCGACCCGATCATCGTCGATCTGGACGGCGACGGCGTCGAGACTCGCTCGATCAAGAAGTCGAAAGCCCGCTTCGACATGAACGGCGACGGCGCCCTCGACCGCACCGGCTGGACCGGCAAGGGCGACGGCTTCCTCGTCATCGACCGCGATGGCGACGGCCGGATCTCCGGACCGGGCGAGCTCAGCTTCCTCGGCGAGGCCGCCGACGCCGACACCAGCCTCGACGGTCTCGCCCGTCTCGACTCCAGTCGCGACGGCAAGCTCGACTCCAGCGACGCGCGTTTCGCTCAGTTGAGCATCTGGCAGGACCTCGACGGCGACGGAGCGACCGACACCGGCGAGCTCAAGTCGCTCGCGGCCCACGGCATCGACTCGATCGGCCTCTCCGCGCGGGCCACCAGCCAGACGGTGAGAATCGGCCAGAACGTGCTTTCGGCGACGGCCACCTTCACCCGTACCGACGGCTCAGTCGGCACGCTCGCCGACGCCGCGCTCGCTTTCCGCCCCGGCCGCGGCGGACAGTCGCCGCTGAGCGCGGCCGAGCAGGGCCTGCTCGAAGGGAAGCTCGCGGCGCTGCGCGAGGGCATCCGCGATGTCCCGTCGCTTCGGCGGACCGTCGCCGGCCTCGCCCTGCCCGAGGGAGTCGATCCGTTCGACCATTTCAGCCCTCAGGCCGGCGCCGCTCCGTCGAGCGCGAACCGGATCCTGGGCGCGGCTTCGGCGACGAAAGCGCCGGTGGCCAGCGAGCTGCCCGATCGCCGGCTCGCCCTGATCGCTCAGGACATGGCCGCCTTCGGGGCGCGTCACGGCGAAGCCTCGCGCGACCGGTTCGACGGCGGCGTCGCCCGCTTTGATTACCACGCCGCATGAGGCTAGGCTGACGGAATGACCACCGAACCTGAAACGGCGCCGCCGCCTTCGCCCGCGGCGCCCCCGACCGTCAGTCACATCCTCGGCGAGATGACCTGGCTGCTGACCCAGTCGCCGCTCCACCGAGCGCTGTCGATCGGCGACCTCGAATGGCTGGTCATGCCGGCGCTGATCCACAGCCAATTCTATGTGTTCCGCGACGCCGAGCGGCCGGTGGGCCTGGCGCTGTGGGCGAAATGCGACGCCGCGGCCGAGCGCAAGATCGAGGCCGGGATGATCGAGACTGAAAACCGGCTCTCGCCCGAGGAGTGGGCGTCGGGCGAGAAGATCTGGCTCGTCGACCTGATCGCCCCTTTCGCCGACGCGGAGAACCGCCATCGCCAGATCATGCTCGCCGACCTGATCGCGGGCCCGCTCCGGCACAAGCCGTTCAGCTTCCACGTCACCGATCCCAACACCGGGGCGCGGACGGTCCAGACCGTGGGCGCCGACGCCGCCGACAAGCTGGCTCTCGCCGTCGAGGAAGCGCTCGCCAAGAGCTGAACGGGCCGGTCGCTCGAAGGCGCCGGTCCGCCGGGCTTATTGCCGCCGTCGGCTCCAGAACGGGGAGTCGGGCCATCTCGCCTCCGCCCCATAGATGGCGGCCCGCTCGGCCAGATAGGCGCTGAACTCGCCGTCGAGCGCGGCAGCGGCGTCGGCTTCGACCGGCCTTCCGCCCCCGAGGCGGCGGTCGACGGCGAAGGCCGCCCATTCGCCGGTGCGCAGCGCTCGCTCGACCCCGCTCCCCGACAGCGGATCGACGGCGAGCGCGGCATCGCCGGCGGCGACGCACCCGCCCGGGGCTGCCGAGGAATCGAGGCGCTGCGAGACGGCGGCGAAGATACGCGGCCCGGTTTCGCGCTCGGCGCCCTCGACCCGTTCCGCCGACGCTTGCGAGGCGGCCAGCCACGCGTCCCAGCGGGCCGGGTTGGAGAGCCGCATCCGGCGACAGATGTCGGCATCGGTCATGAACATGACGATCGCTCCGGCGCCGGGCAAAGGTGCCGAGAACCACCAGCCATGCTCGGTCGCCTCGATCAGTCCGTGGCCGCCGATCGAG
>DATMVG010000050.1:0-20597 GCA_035563315.1 Allosphingosinicella sp.
GGTCCTCCTCGACGAGCAGTTCGAGATCGGCGATCCCGAGGAATCCGGTCGATTCGTAGACCAGCGCCTGGCTCGCATCGACGCCTTCGCGGACCAGGGCGACGAGGTCGTCGGGCATGTCGGCCTCGAGCTTGAGCCGGATCACCCGACCGCGCCGGCGCCGCTTGATCGCGGAGCGGAAGTAGCGGACGAGGTCCTCGGCCTCCTCCTCGATCTCGATGTCGCTGTCGCGGATGATCCGGAAGGCGCCGCCGCCGAGCAGCTCGTAGCCGGGGAACAAGGTCCCGATCTGGCGGCGGATGACGGTCTCGATCGCGACGAAATGCGCGGCCTCCCCCGGGATCCGGATGAAGCGCGGAAGCGTCGAGGGGACCATCAGGAGCTCGCGGATCGGCTCGCCGTCGGCGATCCGCCTGAGGTCGAAGATCAGCGAAAAGCCCTTGTTCGGGATGAACGGGAAGGGATGGGCCGGATCGATCGCCTGGGGAGTGAGGACCGGGAAGATGTGATCCTGGAAATGGCGCTCGAGCCAGGCGCCTTCCTCTTCGCCGATCTCGTCCTTGCCGAGCACGGCGAGGCCGGCTTCGCGAAGCAGCCGGCGAAGGGCCGCCCAGACCTCCTGCTGGCTGGCGGTCAGGGCGTCGGCCTCGGCGGCGATCGCGGCGAGCTGCTGGACCGCGTTGAGCCCGTCCGCCGAAGGCTCCTCGACGCCGAGCAGCTGCTGAGCCTTGAGGCCGGCGACCCGGACCATGAAGAATTCGTCGAGATTGTTGCCGGAGATGGAAAGGAAGCGAAGCCGCTCGAGCAACGGGTGGGCGCCGTTGCACGCTTCCTCGAGCACCCTTCGGTTGAAGGCGAGCCAGGAAAGCTCGCGGTTGAAATAAGGCGGCGGCGTCGGCTCGGCCGGACTCGGCGGAGCGGCGTCGTTGGCGGCCTTGGCGGCGGCTCCGTCCATGTTCAAGCGCGGCCTTTCGCTGGTCTGATCAATCCGGCCTCGTCCAGCGCTCGCTTGGCCAGCGGGACCGTCATCCGCTTTTGATGCGAAAGTGTGACTCGATCGAGTACGTCCACCACGCTCAGAACGGCCACGTGGCTTCGTTCGATCCGCGGCACCAGATAATCGGCGAGCTCGGGCGGCGCCGCGATGCCGCGGTCGCCGAGCAGCTTGACGATCAGGTCCCCGATCAGGGCGTCGTCGGGCGGGCCGATCTCGACCTGGGGCGTGGCGGCCAAGCGGGATCGAAGGTCGGGCAGCGCGACCTGCCAGCTCGGCGGCGGCGAATCGGCGACGATGAGCAGCGGCCGGCGCCGAGCCTGGGCGTCGTTCCAGGCGTGGAACAGGGATTCCTCGTCATGACTCTCGGCATTGTCGAACAGCCGGCCGCCGGTCTTGCGGACGAAGATCCGGCCGAGCAGGCTTCGGCCGGACTTGCGCGGGCCGGTGAGCAGGCTCGCCATCACCGGCCAAAGCGACCAGCGGCGCAGATGGTCGAACGCGGCCCGGTTGGACGTGGAGAGGAGGAAGTCCTCCTCCCGATCCGCCACCGGCCAGTCGAGCGGCAGCGCGATCTGGTTCGGCGGCGACCCCACCCTCAGCGCGAAATCCTCAGGGTGCTGCCGCCGACGACCTGGACCTGCCAGCCCTGGGCCTGAAGCGCCGACTGAAGCGCGGCGGCGTCGCCGGCATAGGTCACGCGCATGATCGAGGTTCCGCCCAGCGCCAGGCTGGTGGTGATCGCCGAGGTCACTCCTTCGACCCGGCTGACCGAGATTTCGGCGCGCTGGACCGCGCCCGGGTCAGGCGTGTCGACCTGGATGTTGAAGGCGGCCGCGCTGGTGTAGAACGGGACCGGGCCGCTTTCCTCGGGCGCCTCGCTCTCGGGAGCGGCTTCCTCGACCTCCTCGCGGACCTCGGGCGCGATGATCACCAGAGTCGGATCGGGCTGCAGAAGGCCGGCCTCGAGCGCCCTCGTATAGACGGCGTCCATCCGGCGCACGCCTTCGTCGAGCATCCGAGGCACCTGGGCGCTGTCGGGGACTCGAAGGCGGAAGCGGCCGAGCACCTGGCCGTCGGGGCCGAAGCGGGCGGTGAACAGGCCGAGGGCTGGGCCGCCCGGGTATAGGCGCCTCAGCTCGACCTCGGCGGTGACGATGTCGGCGGCGCCATATTGGTCGAGGATCATTCGCCACCAGCCGCGCCCTCGGCGCCGGCTCTGGGCGAGGTTGAGGAGCAGCGGATCGATCCCCGCCCCCGACGTGCGGACATAGTCGATCGGGCTGCCGGCGGTCCGGAACTGGGCCCAGGCGCGCTGCCACTCGTTGCGGAACTCGAAGCTGTAGGCGCTCGAGCCGGTGGTCATGACGGGGATGACGAGGACCGGGGCGGAGCGGCGGACCAGGCCCTGGACGCCGAGCATCTGGCCGGTTCGGGCGCGGTCGAACAGCACGCCGAGGCGCGCGATGTAGCGGCGCGGCCCGATCTGCTCCTGCTCGATGATGATTCCCGAGACGATCGAGTTCAGCACCGAATCGGACAGCCTCGGCGCCTGCGCCGGGGGGCGGCTGGTGGTTCGCGACCAGAGCATCTTCCAGCCCTCGGCCTGGGCTCGCCGCCAGCCTTCGAGCCGCGCCTTCTCCGAAGTCTCGGCGGTCACGTCGACCTCGACCCCGAGCACCTCGAAGCTGCTCGTGCTGTCGATCGGGGCGATGCCGCGGTCGGCGCCGTCGAGCTGGGCGTAGACCAGGCCCGCGCCCGCCACGGCGAGAGCGGCCGCCACGGGAATCGCGAAGCGGGACAGGCGGCGGGCGGGCGTCACGCGCGTCTTTTGGCGAGTTGATCGTGGAAATCCAAGCGGGTTGTGGGCTAGGCAGGGGGAGAGACACATCCGTCTCCGCTCACCCTGAGGAGCCGCCCGGCCCCTGCCCCGGAACGAGCGGCCGAGCGCGAGGACCAGCGACGTTGAGCGAGCCCGAAGCCTATACTTACGCCGGAGCGGGGGTCGACATCGCCGCCGGCAACGCGCTGGTCCGGGCGATCGCCCCGCTCGCCCGGGCGACGGCCCGGCCCGGCGCCGACGCCTCGCTGGGCGGGTTCGGAGGCTTCTTCGACCTCAAGGCGGCGGGCTATCGCGATCCGCTCCTCGTCGCCGCCAATGACGGCGTCGGCACCAAGCTCAAGCTCGCCATCGGCCACGACCGCCACGAAGGGGTCGGCATCGACCTTGTCGCGATGTGCGCCAACGATCTCGTCGTGCAGGGCGCCGAGCCGCTCTTCTTCCTCGATTATTTCGCCACAGGAAGCCTCGAGCCGGCGATCGCCGAGCGGGTGATCGCCTCGATCGCCGCTGGCTGCAGGATCGCCGGCTGCGCCCTGATCGGCGGCGAGACGGCGGAGATGCCAGGCATGTACGCGCCCGGCGACTACGACCTCGCCGGCTTCTGCGTCGGCGCCGTCGAGCGCGGCGAGGCGATCACCGGCGAGCGCCTGAGGGCCGGCGACCTCATCCTCGGACTCGCTTCCTCGGGGGTCCATTCCAACGGCTTCTCGCTGGTTCGAAGGCTCGCCGCCGACAAGGCATGGAAGCTGGAGCGGCCGGCCCCGTTCGACCGCGACCGGCTGCTGATCGAGGCGCTTCTCGAGCCGACCCGGATCTACGTTCGGGCGCTCCTCCCGGCGATTCGGAGCGGCAGGGTCGCGGCGCTCGCCCACATTACCGGCGGCGGGCTGCTCGAGAATATCCCGAGGGTCCTGCCGGCCGGCCTCCATGCCGTCGTCGACGCCGATTCCTGGCCCCAGCCGCCGCTCATGGCGTTTCTCCAGGCCCAGGGGAATATCGAGCCGGAAGAATTGGCCCGAACCTTCAATTGCGGCGTCGGAATGGCCGTGCTGGTCTCCGAAGACGATGTGAAGGACGTCACCGAGGTCCTTGAGAAGGCCGGCGAAACAGTCTTCCCTATCGGCCGGGTGGAGCCCGGCCGGCGGGGCTGCACGGTCGCCGGCTCGGCGGGCATCTGGAGCGGGCGGGCGGCCTGGACCGCCACCCACCATGGCTGAGAAGGTCCGGGTCGCGGTCCTGATCTCCGGACGCGGGTCCAACATGCTCGCCCTGTCGGAATATAAGCGGCGTGACCCGGAGCGCGCCTACGAGCTCGTCCTCGTCGCCTCCAACGTTCCCGAAGCGCGCGGCCTGGTGCTGGCGAGGCGGCTCGGGATCCCGACCTGGGCGCTCAGCCACCAGGGCATGGCCCGCCGGGAATTCGACATGAAGCTCGACTCGGCGCTGCGCGAGCACGGCGCCGAGGTCGTCGCCCTCGCCGGCTATATGCGCCTGCTCTCGCCCGAGTTCGTCGCCGCCTGGGAAGGCCGGATCCTCAACGTCCACCCTTCCCTGCTGCCGCTCCACAAGGGCCTGGACACCCATCGCCGGGCGATCCTGGCCGGCGACGAGTTCGGCGGCTGCTCGGTGCACGTCGTCACCGCCGACCTCGATTCCGGCCCGGTCATCGCCCGCACCCGGGTCAGGATCCTGCCTCGCGACGATTCCGACAGCCTCGCCGAGCGGGTGCTCGAGGCCGAGCACGCGCTCTACCCGGTGGCGCTCGAGGAATTTGCGCGCGCGCTTCGCGGCGGGCATCAGGTGGCTCATGATTCCTGACGACCCAGCGCCGCTCCCGCTCGCCGAGGCCGAGGCCGCCGCCGACGCGGCGGCGGTCCGCCGGCGCTGGATCACCCTGGCCGAGATACTCGGAGTCATCGCCGTCCTCATCTCCGCGCTGACCTTGTGGAACAACTACCAGCAGCGCGCCGGCGAGGAAGCGGCGAAGGAGGCGGAGCGGCGGGAAGCCTCGGCCGCGGCTCAGGCGCTGCTGCTTCGGGCGACTCCGGACCGCGAGGGCGGCCTGCTCGCTCTCGCGCCGGCCGACCCAGCCCAGACGATCCAGAGCCAGACCATCGCTTTCCCGTCCGCGCTCGGAGCGCCGCCGGTGGAAACGGTGATCGAACCGCGCATCGAGGCCCGCTGGTTCGAGCGGGCGCTGCTGCGCGCCCGGACCGCGAACGGCGCGCCCGGCGAAAGCCGCGGCGACGAGCGGCTGCCGGTGGCGATCGCGACGACCTTCTACAGCGGCGGCGAGGCCCACCGCGACACCGCCCTCTACGATATCGGCTATCGGGTGACCGGCGGCGGCCTGCTCGGCGACCGCGACATCAGGCTGCGCGGCCTGTCGCGCCTCGAGGGCGTCGCCGAGGCCCGCCTCGGCGCCCGCCTCGACTCGATCTGGCGTTCGCGCCACCCGGGCCGGCCGGCCGAGCGGAGCGACTGATCTAAAGCTGCGTCCGGCGGCAAGGCTGGGCCTAGCCGACGATTTCCTCGGGCTTGAAGAAGAAGTCGATCTCGACCCGCGCATTGTCCGCGCTGTCGGAGCCGTGGACGCTGTTGGCCTCGATCGATTCGGCGAAGGTCTTGCGGATCGTGCCTTCGTCGGCCTGGGCCGGGTTGGTCGCGCCCATCACCGCGCGGTTCCTCGCCACCGCATCCTCGCCTTCGAGCACCTGGACGACGACCGGCCCCGACGTCATGAAGGCGACGAGGTCGTTGAAGAAGGGGCGCTCGCGGTGGACGGCGTAGAAGCCCTCGGCCTGGTCGCGGGTCATCCGGATCCGGCGCGAGGCGACGACCCGAAGCCCGGCTTCCTCGAGCATCCTGGTGATCGCGCCGGTGAGGTTGCGGCGGGTCGCGTCGGGCTTGATGATCGAAAAGGTGCGTTCGGTCGCCATGGCCGAGGAGCTCCGTGCCTGAAAAAGGGGGAAAGGATGGCGCGCTCTCTAGGGGGCGCGCCGGACGAGGGCAAGGCTTGGGAAAAGGGGCTTGCTCAGCCTTCGTGATTGGCGGCGACGTAGCGGTCGAGCAGAGCCACGCCGTAGCCGGTGGCGCCCTTGTCGTAGAGGTGGCTCGGCTTGTCGGCCCAGACCATTCCGGCAACGTCGAGATGGGCCCAGCGGACGCCGTCCTCGACGAAGCGGCCGAGGAAGCAGGCCGCCGTGATCGAGCCGCCCTCGCGTCCGGCGCTGTTCTTCACGTCGGCGATCTGGGAATCGATGATCTTGTCATAGGCCTCGCCCATCGGCAGCCGCCACAGCTTGTCGCCGCTCTGGTCGCCGGCCTCGACCAGCCGCTGGGCGAGCTTGTCGTCATTGGCGAACAGGCCGGCATATTCGTGGCCGAGGCTGATGATCATCGCCCCGGTCAGGGTGGCGAGGTCGATCATCACCTCCGGCTTGTACTGGCGCTGGGTCCAGGTCATCGCGTCGGCGAGAACGAGCCGCCCCTCGGCGTCGGTGTTGATCACCTCGATGGTCTGGCCCGACATCGAGGTGACGATGTCGCCCGGCCGCTGCGCGTTGCCGTCCGGCATGTTCTCGGCCAGAGCGCAGACTCCGACGACATTGGCCCTGGCCTTGCGGCGGGCGAGCGCCATCATCGCGCCCGCCACCGCACCGGCGCCGCCCATGTCCCACTTCATCGCCTCCATTCCGAGCGCCGGCTTGATCGAGATTCCGCCGGTGTCGAAGGTGATGCCCTTGCCGATCAGGGCCACGGTCCGGCGCGAGGGGGCGGCGCCCGACCAGCGCATCGCGAGCAGCCGCGGCGGCCGCACCGAGCCCTGGGCCACGCCGAGCAGGGCGCCCATGCCAAGCTCGCGCATCTCCGCTTCGCCGAGCACCTCGAAGGCAATTCCGAGCGGCTCGAGCGCTTCGCGGCAACGCTCGACGAACGTCTCGGGATAGACGATGTTGGGCGGATCGCTGACCAGGGCGCGGGTCAGTTCGAGGCCGGCCAGAACCGCCTCCTCATGCGCCCATTCCGCCTCGGCGCCCCCCTCGGCGCCGACCACCACCACTTCCTCGAGCGTCGGCTTCTGCTTGCGGCCCAGCTTGGTGCGATAGCGGTCGTGGCGCCAGCTGCGCGCCGCGGCGCCGAAGGCGAGCCGAGCCGCCGATCGCGGGCTGAGGCCGGTCGCGTCGATCACCAGCCTGGTCTCGCCGGAGGTCAGAAGCCGGGCGGTCAGCGCCCCGCCCACCCGCTCGTGGATCGCCACCTCGTCCTGCTTGGCGCCATAGCCGACCAGGAGCAGCCGCCGGACCAGCTTGCCGTCCTCGACGAAGGTCTCGGCGATCGCGCCGACCTCGCGCTCGAAGCGCTGCGCTTCGGCCGAGCGGACGGCGAGCGTCCGGGCGGCCTCGGTGAGCCCGGCCAGGCGGTCGTGCAGCATGTCTTCGCTGCGCACCGGGACGGCCAGCGCATAGGCGCCGTCCGGACGCTGGGCCGCAAAACTGACCTTGATCACGGACGGCTTCTCCTCGGGACGGGGCGACAGGCGCTGCCGCCATTGCAGGGAGCGGGCTCAGGTGCAATAGGCTGGCCCTCGGGTGACGCCAGGGCAGCGGGATTAGTGAGCACATTTCGAACGATCTGCCGCGGCGCCCTGCCTCTGCTGCTGACCGCTTCGAGCGCGGCGCTGGCGCAGGAAAGCGAGGCCGTTCCGGCCGCGGCCGCCGACGAGATCGCGTTCAGCGCCGATCGCCTCGTCTACGAGCGGGATTCCGACACCGTCACCGCCGCCGGCCAGGTCCGGATGAACCGCGAAGGCTATCATCTGCGCGCCGACAGCGTGACCTGGAACCGGGTCACCGGCGAGGTCCGAGCTCAAGGCAATGTCCGCGTCGCCAGCCCCGAAGGCGATGTCGCTTATGGCGACGACGTCGTTCTCGAGGACAATCTTCGCGACGGGATCGTCCAGAACCTGCTGCTCGTCCTCAACGACGGCGGCAGGCTTGCGGCCGCCGAGGCGCGCCGCGAGAACGGCTATACGATCCTGGAGCGCGCCGCCTACTCGCCCTGCGCGGTCGTCGACGAGCATGGCTGCCCGCGCGATCCGACCTGGCATATCAACGCCGTCCGGGTGACCCACGATCCGGTCCGGCATCGAATCACCTATGAGGGCGCCAGCCTCAACCTGTTCGGGACGCCGATCTTCGCCTTGCCCGGCCTTTCCCATCCCGACGGCAGCCAGGGCGGCGGCAGCGGCGTTCTGGTCCCGGAAGTGCGCTTCAGCCGCCGCAACGGACTGGAGCTCAGCGTCCCTTACTACATGCGGCTCGCCCCCAATCGCGACCTCACGGTGACCCCTCACGTCTACACCGAGGTGCTGCCGATGCTCGAGGCCGAGTATCGCCAGCTGACCCCGCTCGGGCCGTTCCAGCTGCGCGGCTACGTCACCTACGGCTCCCGGCTTCTGATCGACCCGCTTCCCCTGCCTTCGGTGGACCGCAACCGCGGCGTCAGGGCTTATGTCGAGGGCAACGGACGCTTCCAGCTCGACCCGCGCTGGAGCATCACCGCCTCCGGCCGCTACGTCACCGACCGCACTTTCCTTCGCCGTTACGACATATCGCGCGACGACCGGCTGCGCTCGATGATCGAGGCCGAGCGGATCACCGCCGACAGCTACGTCTCGATCGCCGGCTGGGCCTTTCAGGGCCTTCGGGTCACCGACGCGCCGGGCCAGCAGCCGATCGCTCTGCCCGCGATCGACGCGCGCTGGCGGATGGCCGATCCCTGGCTGGGCGGCGGCTTCGAGCTTCAGGCGAACAGCCTCGCCATCCTTCGCACCGAGGGACAGGACAGCCAGCGCGCCTTCGCCAGCGCTCGCTGGGAGCGGCGAAGCATCACTCCGCTCGGCCAGGAGCTGACCCTCACCGCCTTCGGCCGCGGCGACGTCTATCACGCCAACGACACCGCTCTCACCGACACCGTCATCTATCGCGGCGAGGAGGGCTGGAACGCTCGGCTGATCGGCGCCCTCGCCGCCGATCTGCGCTGGCCGCTGGTCGGCACCTTCCTCGGCGGCAGCCAGCGGCTCACTCCGCGGGTCCAGTTCGTCGCCTCGCCGCCGACCGAAAATCTCGACATCCCCAACGAGGACGCCCGAGCCGTCGACCTCGAGGATTCGAACCTGTTCGCGCTCAACCGATTCCCGGGCCACGACCGCTGGGAGGACGGAGTCCGGGTCACTTACGGCGCCGACTGGGCGCTCGACCTTCCCGGCGTCTCGCTGCGCACCAATGTCGGCCAGAGCTACCGGCTGAGCACCCGAGCGACGATCCTGCCGCCGGGAACCGGACTTTCCGGCCGCTTCTCCGATTTCGTCGGCCGAACCACGCTGCGGGTCGGAAGGCTGGTCAACTTCGTCCACCGGTTCCGGATCGACAAGGACAGCCTTGCGATCCGCCGCAACGAGATCGACGCCACCGTCGGCGGCCGGCAGACCTACGCCACCGTCGGCTATCTCAGGCTCGATCGGGACATCGACGCCTCGATCGAGGATCTGCGCGACCGCGAGGAGCTGCGCCTCGGCGGCAGGGTGGCGTTCGCGCGCTACTGGTCGGTGTTCGGCTCGACCGTCATCGACCTCACCAGCCGCCGCGAGGACCCCTTCTCGCTCGCCGACGGCTTCGATCCGGTGCGGCACCGGATCGGCATCCTTTACGACGACGACTGCATCGAGCTTGGCCTCACCTGGCGGCGCGACTATGAGGCGACAGGCGATGCTCGGCGGGGCAACACCTTCCTGATCCGGGTGGCGCTCAAGAATTTGGGGCGTTAGGGGTTGCCGGGCGACCGGGCGCAATTCGCCTATCCACTTTTGCCGGTGGCCCGCTAAGCTGGGGTTCAGCAAATCTCGCGCAGGGTAGAGGCCTGCTTTTACTGGAGGAATGATGAAGCTCGGAAGGTTCCCAAGGGCGGCGATGGTGCTCGCCGCCTCCTTGCTGTCGGTGGTGGCGGCGGCGCAGGGCGGAAGCCAGGCCTCCGAAGGCCCCGGCCTCGACATTCCCGACAACGTCCAGTTCGTCGGCAAGCAGCAGACCGGCGTTCGCAAGGCGACGGCGATCGTCAACGGCGAAGTGATCACCGAGACCGACATCGATCATCGCCTCGCCCTCCTGCTCGCCTCCAACCGGGTCACCCTGCCGCCCGAGGAGGTGCAGCGGGTGCGCGCCCAGGTGCTTCGCAACCTGATCGACGAGACTCTCCAGATCCAGGCCGCGGCCCAGGAGGAGATCACCGTCGAGGATAGCGAGATCAACCAGTATTTCGCGCGCGTGGCGCAGGGCTTCAGCCAGACCCCGGAGGCCTTCTCCGCCTATCTTCGCACGATCGGCTCGTCGGAGCGCTCGATGAAGCGCCAGATCCGCGGCGAGATATCCTGGCAGCGCGTGCAGAGGCGCCGGATCGAGCCGTTCGTCACCGTCGGCGAGGAGGAGGTCCGGGCGATCATCGAGCGGCTCAACGCCTCGCGCGGAACCGCCGAATATCGAGTCGCCGAAATCTTCATCTCGGCGACTCCGGAGACGGCCGCCGAGGCGCGCGCCAACGCGACCCGGATCGTCCAGCAGATACGCGGCGGCGCCTCCTTCCAGGCCTATGCCCGCCAATTCTCCGAAGCCTCGACCGCCGCTTTGGGCGGCGAGCTCGGCTGGGTGCGCGCCGAGCAGCTTCCGCCCGAGCTGGCGACTCTGGTCACCCAGATGCCGGTCGGGACGATCAGCGACCCGATCGAGGTGCCGGGCGGCTACTCGATCGTTCTGCTCGGCGACAAGCGGCAGATTCTGGTCGCCGATCCGCGCGACGCGGTGCTGAGCCTGATGCAGCTGTCGGTCGACATGGCCCCGGGAACCGCCCAGGCGCAGGCGCAGGCGCGGGCACGCCAGCTCGCCGACGCCACCCAGTCGATGGGCGGCTGCGGCCGCGCCAGCGAGGTCGCCACTTCGCTCGGCGCCGAGCTGATCTCGAACGACCAGGTCCGGGTGCGCGAGCTGCCGCCGCCGCTCCAGGCGATGCTGCTCGACCTCAATATCGGCCAGGCGACGCCGCCTTTCGGATCGGCCGAGCGAGTCAGCGTCCTGGTCCTGTGCGGCCGCGACGATCCCGACCAGAGCGCCGGTCCGAGCTTCGACCAGGTCTATGCCCAGATCAACGACGACAGGGTGAGCCGACGCGCCCAGCGCTACCTTCGCGACCTCCGGCGCGACGCGGTGGTCGACTATCGCTGACATGGCCGAGGCGCCGCTCGCGGTCTCGCTGGGCGACCCGGCCGGAATCGGCGCCGAAGTCACCGCCAAAAGCTGGGAAAGGCGCGAGGAGCATTCGCTCCCGCCTTTCTTCGCGGTCGGCGACAGCGCCGCCGTCGAGGCGGTGTGGGACGGCCCGCTGGCGCTGATCGACGACCCGGCCGAGGCCGCGGGCCTGTTCGCCACCGCCTTCCCGCTGCTCAGGGTCGCCGATGCGACGGCGCCGCCCGGCGGGCTCGGCCTGGTCGGCGCCCGCAACGCGCTCGACGCCCTCGAGATGGCGGTCGGACTGACCCGTTCGGGAGCCGCGTCGGCGCTGGTCACCGGTCCGGTGTCGAAGGCCAGGCTCTATGCGGTCGGCTTCACCCATCCCGGCCAGACCGAGTTCGTCGCCGAGCGCTGCGGAGTCGCCGGGGACCTCACCGCAATGATGCTGGCCGGGCCGACCCTCCGGGTGATCCCGGTGACGACCCACATGCCGCTCCGGGCCGTCGCCGAGGCGCTGACCGCCGATCTCATCGTCGCCAAGGGCCGGGCCGCCGCGCGCGGGCTCCAGCGCCAGTTCGGGATCGCCGAGCCGCGGCTCGCCGTCGCCGGCCTCAACCCGCATGCGGGCGAGGAGGGCGCGCTCGGCCGCGAGGAGATCGACGTCATCATCCCCGCCATCGAGCGGCTCCGCGCCGAAGGCTATCGGGTGAGCGGGCCGCATCCGCCCGACATCATGTTCCAGGAGCGCCGGCGGCAAGGCTATGACGCGGCCTTGTGCATGTATCACGACCAGGCGCTGATCCCGCTCAAGACCCTCCACTTCGACGAGGGCATCAACGTCACCCTCGGCCTTCCCATCGTCCGCACCTCGCCCGATCACGGCACCGCCTTCGACATTGCCGGCCGCAACCTCGCCGACCCCAGGGCGATGATCGCGGCCATCCGGACCGCGGGCGAATGCGCTCGGCGCCTCGCCGCGGCGTGAGGGACCTGCCGCCGCTGCGCGAGGTCATCGCCCGCCACGGGCTCGGAGCCTCGAAGGCGCTCGGCCAGAACTTCATCCTCGACGAGCAGCTTCTCGACCGGATCGCGAAGATCCCGGGCCGGCTCGACGGGGCGGCCGTCTACGAGGTCGGCCCCGGCCCCGGCGGCCTGACCCGGGCGCTGCTTCGCGCCGGAGCGCGAGTGGTCGCGGTCGAGCGCGACCGGCGCTTCCTTCCTCCGCTGGGCGAGCTCGCCGAGGCCGCCGAGGGACGGCTGAGGATCATCGAAGGCGACGCGCTGGCCGTCGACGAGGCGGCCGAGGCCGGCGGCGCCCACGTCGTCGCCAACCTGCCCTACAATGTCGGCACCGCGCTGCTCGTCCGCTGGCTCGGCGGCGAGGCCTGGCCGCCCTGGTGGCGGTCGCTCACCTTGATGTTCCAGCGCGAGGTCGCCGAGCGGATCGTCGCTCAGCCGGGCGGCGGCGCCTACGGGCGGCTGGCGGTGCTCGCCCAGTGGCGCTCGGAGCCGCGGCTGGCGATGAAGCTTCACCGCTCCGCCTTCGTCCCGCCGCCCAAGGTGATGTCGGCGGCCGTGCACATCCTGCCCAAGCCGCAGCCCGAGGGGGTCGGCGCCGGATCGCTCGAGCGGCTCACCGCCGCCGCCTTCGGCCAGCGCCGCAAGATGCTTCGCCGCGCCCTCGCCGGAATGCCGGCGGCGCTCGAGGCGCTCGCCCGGCTCGGCATCGATCCCGAGCGCCGCGCCGAGACCCTCGCCGTCGGGGACTTCGTCGCGGTGGCAAGAGAGATGGGCGGCTGACCCTTCCCTTGGGCTCGGGGGGCGGCATTCCCGGCTTGCATCCGGCCCAAAGTGTATTATTGTAGCAACACAGCGGCGCCGCTGAAGGGGCTCACGAACATGATCCGGACATCCGTCACCACCTACACCCGAGCCGTGGGAATATTCCTCATCCTCTCGATGTTCGGCGGGTGGTTCGGCGAGATGTACGTGCCCTCGGTGATGCTGACCGGCGACGCCGCGACGACGGCCGCCCAGCTCAGGCTCAACGACGGCCTGTTCCGACTAGGCTTCGCCGCCTACCTCGTCGAAGCGTTCAGCGACGTCGTCCTCGCCTGGCTGTTCTACATCCTCTTGAGGCCGGTCCACCGCGACCTCGCTTTGCTTTCGGCCTTCTTCGGGCTGGTCTCGATGCTGGTCTTCGCGGTCACCAAATTGCTCTATTTCGCGGCCCCGACCTTCCTCAGCGGCAACCGCTATCTGACCGCCTTCCCGCCCGACCAGGCCGATGCCCTGGCCAGCCTGTTCCTGTCGCTCTACGCGGGCCTCAGCGGAGTCTCGATGCTGTTCTACGGGACCGCCTGGATCATCCGCGGCTGGCTCGCCTACCGTTCGACCTACCTGCCGCGCTGGCTCGGAGCGCTGATGGCCGCGGCCGGCCTCGGCTTCGCCGTCAAGACGATCACCCAGATCCTCGCCCCGGCCTTGTCGTCGGACCTCCTGCTCGCGCCGATGTTCCTCAACGCCCTCGCCCTCGCCATCTGGATGCTCGCCAACGGCGTCGACCGCGACAAATGGGACCGGGCGAACCCGGGCTCGGTCAGCGATACGCTTCGCGCCGATGCGCCACCCGGACGACGAGGATCGTGATCCGCTCGTCCTCGATCCGGGCGACGACCCGATAGTCGCCGATCCGCCAGCGCCAATAGCCTTCCTGTCCGCCCTTGAGCGGGGCGCCGAGGCCGCGCGGGTCGTCGAGCGGGGCGATCCGGGCTTCGAGCGTCCGGACGATCCGCGCGGCGACGCCGCGGTCGAGCTTCTTCAGCTCCTTCGCCGCGTCGGGATGGAACTCGATGAGCCAGGCCACTCCGTTCCCCGGACAGGGCTAGGGATTTCGGGGGGACGTGCGTCCCTGGCTCATCCAAGGCCAAGCTCGGCCTTCAGCTGCTCGAGCGGGATGGCATCGCCCTCGCGGAAGCCGCTCAGCCGCTCTTCGGCGAGGTAGAAATCCTCGAGGTCGTCGAGGTGCGCCTCGATCGCCTCGCGCGCGTAAAAGGTCTTGGTCCGCCCGGTCCGCGCCGCCAGCGCCTCCAGCCGCCTTTCCGTCGCTTCGTCAAGCCGCACCGCCAACATCGCGCGTCTCCTCGCTATACATGTATAGCGCGGGCCGGTCCGCGGCAAGGGCGAGGTGGCCGCAGATTTGGTCGGGCAGCCGTCGGCCAGGCGGTCGAGCACGTGTTCGCGCAGGGGCTGGTCGCGCTCGAGCCGCAATCCCGCCCAGGGCCGCGCCGCCGCCTGCTGCTGGGCGTAGGTCGGGCTGTAGCCGATCTTCGAGCCTCTATTGCGATCTCACACCGTTCCTCGGGCCTGATCCGGGACCGCCACGGCGACCCGCGACTTGGGGACACGTACTTTTTCGCGAAAAAGTACGTGTCCCCCATTGCCTCATTGCCCATTGCGGATTGCGGGGAGAATCGTGGACTGACACCATGGTTTTCGGCTAATGGAGCGCGATGCCGCGTGCCGCCCGCCTCGTCGTTCCCGGGATCCCCCATCACGTCACCCAGCGCGGCAATCGCTGCCAGAGGACCTTCTTCGGCCCGGACGATTATGCGCGCTACCTCAGGCTGCTTCGCTCCTCGTGCGCGAAGGCGGGGACGCAGGTCTGGGCGTGGTGCCTGATGCCCAACCACGTCCACCTCATCCTGGCGCCGCAACGGCCCGACGGACTGGCCGCCGCTCTGGCTCCGGTTCACCGGCGCTACACCTGGACCGTGAACCAGCGTGAAGGCTGGCGCGGCTTCCTCTGGCAGAGCCGGTTCGGGTCGGCGCCGATGGACGAAGCCCATCTCCACGCCTGCTTCCGCTATGTCGAGCTCAATCCGGTTCGCGCTGGCTTGGTCGATCGGGCCGAGCAATGGCGCTGGTCGAGCGCCCGCGCCCATCTCGGCATTGCGTCCGACCCGCTCACCGTCGTCGCCCCGGGTCGCGAGCGGATCGGAGATTGGCGCGCGCTGCTCGACTCCGGCCTCAGCGACGGCGAGCGCGCCGCGATCCGGGCCGGTGAACGCACCGGCCGTCCCCTCGGCGGACCCGCCTTCCTCGACCGCCTGTCCGCCGCCGTCGGACGTCCCCTGAGACCCGCGCCCAGGCAATGAGCTCAGTGACACGGAGCTCGGGGAAGCTCGGGGACACGTACTTTTTCGCGAAAAAGTACGTGTCCCCTTTTCACATGTCCCACTTGACGATCAGGTCGGAGCCGCCGAATCCGGCGCCACCCACCCCAGCCTTGCCTCGCGCGAGAACAGAAGCTCGCGTGAGTAGAACCGCAAAGGCCAGTCCCTCTTCCCCTCCTCCGCCAGCAGCACCGCGTTGACCCGCTCGCACAGCCCCCTGCCCTCGCTCCTCGCCAGCGCCGCCCGCACGGCTCGGATCGAGACCTGGGTGATCGTCTCGTGATAGCCCTCGGTATCGCTGTTCACCCCGCCGACGCTCTCATTGTAGCGGCGGATGAGGTCGGGCAGGTCGCGCTCGGGCGCGATGTCCGGGCGCTCGAGGATGAGCCAGGCGCAGGTGGCGAGATGGGCCTCGTGGGTCCATTCGGCGCGCGGCAAAGTGCGGGCGATCATCCGCTCGCCGAGGCTTCGGATGGCGGCGTCGTCGGCGAACAGCCGCGGTTCGTGGGCTTTGGTCATGGTCGAAGTCCCTGGGCAAATGAAGAGGAGTGCGCCGTCGCCGGCACGCTCCTCGTCGGCTGCCTCCCCCTCTCCCAGGGGAGAGGGGTAGGGGTGAGGGGCTCCGGCGGACGGCCGTAACCGCCAGCGCCGAACACCCTCACCCTGCCCTCTCCCTGAGGGAGAGGGAAATTCGGCTCAGGCGGCGCCGACGGCGGCGGCCGGCGCCCGTTGTCGGATCTCGGCGCCCGCCGCCCTCGGGGCGGCGGCCCGGACGCCTTCGTCGACATGGGCGGCGAAGCGCGCGAAATTGTCGTTGAACAATTTGACCAGCCGGGCCGCGGTGGCGTCGTAATCGGCCTTGTCGGCCCAGGTTCCGCGCGGATCGAGGATCGCGGTCTCGACTCCCGGCACCGCGACCGGAACCTCGAAGCCGAAATTCTCGTCGGTTCGGAACTCGGCGCCATTGAGGCTGCCGTCGAGCGCGGCATTGAGGAGCGCGCGCGTCGCCCTGATCGGCATCCGGCTGCCGATCCCGTATTTGCCGCCGGTCCAGCCGGTATTGACCAGCCAGCACGCCACTCCGCCCTTTGCGATCCGTTCCTTGAGGAGGTTGCCGTAGACGCTCGGGTGGCGCGGCATGAACGGCGCCCCGAAGCAGGTCGAGAAGGTCGCCTCGGGCTCGGTCACCCCGATCTCGGTGCCGGCGACCTTGGCGGTGTAGCCGGAGAGGAAATGGTACATCGCCTGGTCGGGGGTGAGGCGGGCGATCGGCGGGAGCACGCCGAAGGCGTCGGCGGTGAGGAAGACGACATTGCTCGGCACCGGCCCCATATTGGCGGCCGAGGCATTGGGGATGAAGTCGATCGGATAGGCGCCGCGCGTATTCTCGGCGAGGCTCGAATCGTCGAGGTCGAGCTCGCGCGTTTCGGGGTCGATGACGACATTCTCGAGCACGGTTCCGAAGCGCCTGGTGGTGGCGTAGATTTCCGGCTCGGCCTCGGGCGAGAGTCGGATCATCTTGGCGTAGCAGCCGCCCTCGAAGTTGAACACGGCGTCGTCGGACCAGCCATGCTCGTCGTCGCCGATCAGGGTCCGGCTGGCGTCGGCCGACAGCGTCGTCTTGCCGGTTCCGGAAAGGCCGAAGAAGACGGCGGTGTCGCCCTCGGGGCCGATATTGGCCGAGCAGTGCATCGGCATCACGCCCTCGGCCGGGAGCAGGTAATTGAGGATCCCGAACACCGACTTCTTCATCTCGCCGGCATAAGCGGTGCCGCCGATCAGGATCAGCCGCTCGCTCAGATTGACCGCGATCACCGTCTCCGAGCGGGTGCCGTGGCGCTCGGGATCGGCGGCGAAGCTGGGCAGGTCGATGATCGTGAACTCGGGCTCGAAGCCGGCCAGCTCGCTCGCCTCGGGGCGGACGAGCAGGGTGCGGATGAACAGATTGTGCCAGGCGAGCTCGTTGATCACCCGCACCCGAACCCGGTGCTCGGGCTGCGAGCCGCCATAGAGGTCGGCGACGAACAAAGTCTCCTTCGCCGCAAGCGCGGCGAGGAAGTCGGCCTTGAGGGCGGCGAAATGGGCCGGGCTCATCGCCTTGTTGCTGTCCCACCAGATCGTCCGCTCGGTCTCGGAGTCGCGGACGATATACTTGTCGTTGGCCGAGCGCCCGGTATGCCGGCCGGTGGCGACGACCAGCGGGCCTTCCTTGGCGAGGACTCCTTCGCCCCGGCAGAGCGCCTGCTCGACGAGCGGAGCGGTGCCGAGATTCCAGTGCAAGGCGGCGGGCGTGGCGATGCCCTGGCGGTGAAGATCGAATGACGGGACCCTTGTGGCCACCTGATTTCCCCTATTCGTGCAAATAGATATGATAAATGGAGCAGCCCCGGCGGGATGCCCGTTTCGTCCCCGGCCCATATCGGAGGGGCGCTGCCGCGTCAAAGGGGGCGCCTTCCCCGGCCCGCCTCGCTCGGCCATTGCCGGGGGCGGGCGGCGGGCCTAAACCCGCGCTGGGCAATTCGGAGCGGCCATGTCGATCACGATCGCGCTTGTCGACGACGACCGCAACATCCTGACCTCGCTGTCGGTGACCCTCCAGTCGGAGGGGTTCGTGACCCGGCTCTATTCGGACGGCGAGGCGGCGCTGAAGGCGCTCACCGACAATCCGCCCGATCTCGCCGTGCTCGACATCAAGATGCCGCGAATGGACGGCATGGAGCTGCTCCGCAGGCTTCGCGAGCGCTGCGAGTTTCCGGTCATCTTCCTGACCTCGAAGGACGAGGAGCTCGACGAGGCGCTCGGCCTCGCCATGGGCGCCGACGACTATATCACCAAGCCCTTCTCGCAACGCCTGCTCATCGCCCGCCTCCGCGCCGTGCTTCGGCGGACCGAGATGCGGGCCCGGCCGCCGGAGGAGAATGGCGCGGCGGAAGCGGCGCAGATCGTTCGCGGCCGGCTGCGCATGGATCCGGCCCGGCACCGGGTCAGCTGGGACGGGCGCGACGTCACCCTCACCGTCACCGAGTTCATGATCCTCGAGGCGCTGGCTCAGCGGCCCGGAGTCGTCAAGTCGCGCAACCAGCTGATGGACGTCGCCTATCAGGACGATATCTATGTCGACGACCGCACCATCGACAGCCACATCAAGCGGATGCGCCGCAAGTTCCGCGAAGCCGACCGCGAGTTCAGGTCCATCGAAACCCTCTACGGGGTCGGGTACCGCTTTGCCGAGGAATGAGGACCGGGACCTTCGCCTGAGCTGGTCCAAGCGGCTGTCGCTTCGCCAGCGAATCCTCGCGGTCAACATCTTCGCCATCGTCATCCTCGCCGGCAGCCTCTTCTACCTCGACGGCTTTCGCGGCCGCCTCACCCAGGCCCGGGTCAAGCAGTCCCAGTCCGAGGCGGTGATGATCGCTCACGTGCTTGCCGCCGTTCAGCCCGAGGCGAGGCAGCCCATCCTGGTCCGGCTCGGCCAGGATTCGGGCACCCGGCTTCGCACCTACCGCCGCGACGGCGCCAAGCAGGGCGACAGCTGGGCCGGGGCTCGGCCGACCTACGAGCTCCGCGATCCCGCCGCCGAGCCCTGGCATCGCGGCATCGCGCGCGCCCTCGACAACGCCTTCGACGCGATCGTCGGAGCGCCGCGCCGGCCCTTGTTCAGCGCGCCGGCCGCCGACACGCTCGCGGCCTGGCCCGAGGCGCAGTCGGCGCTCGCCGGGGGCGCTCCGGTCACCGAGATCAGGCGGGCGCCCGAAGGCACGCCCTATATCAGCGCGGCGGCGCCCATCGAGGGAGTCGGCAACGGCGTCCTCCTGCTCACCGTCAACGCCCGCGACATCCGCCGGGTGGTGAGGGCGGAGCGCCTGTCCTTGGGGGTGATCCTGGCCGGCACCATCCTGCTTTCGGTGCTGCTGTCGCGCTTCCTCGCCCGGACGATCGCCAACCCGCTGCGCCGGCTCGCCCTCGCCGCCCACCGGGTCCGGCTCGGGCGGGCGCGCGAGGTCCACGTGCCGGTGCTGCCCGCCCGCCGCGACGAGATCGGGCTGCTCGCCCGGGCCCTCCACGACATGACCCAGAGCCTTCGCCAGCGGATCGATTCGACCGAGGCCTTCGCCGCCGACGTCACCCACGAGCTCAAGAATCCGCTCGCCTCGCTCCGCTCCGCCGTCGACACGCTCGAACGGATCGAGGATCCGGCGTTGCGCCGCCAGCTGCTCGACGTGGTCCGCGAGGACGTGGCCCGGCTCGACCGGCTGGTGGTCGACATCGCCGAGACCTCGCGGCTCGACGCCGAGCTGTCGCGCGCCCGCTTCGAGCCGGTCGACCTCGGCACCCTGATCGAATCGATGCTCCCCATGTGGGAGAGCCGGAGCCAGGGCGCCGTCCAGATCGCCTTCGCCCGGCCGCGCACCGGGACGGCGGTCGTCCCCGGCGACGAATCGCGGCTGGCGCGGCTGATCGACAATCTGGTCGACAACGCCATCTCCTTCTCGCCGCCGGGAGGGGTCGTCGACATCCGTGCCTCCGAGGCCGGCGACGAGGTGCTGCTCAGCATCGAGGACGAGGGCCCGGGGGTCGCGCCGGAGGCCCGGACGGCGATCTTCAACCGCTTTCACAGCCTCAGGCCCGAGGAGGATTTCGGGCGCCATTCCGGCCTCGGCCTGGCCATCGCCAAGGCGATCGTCGAGGGGCATGACGGCCGGATCGAAGTCGAGGACCGGCATGACGGCCGCTCCGGCGCCCGCTTCGTGGTCCGCTTTTCGGGAGCCGCCGCATGACGACGCCACCGCTTTCCTCCGAGACCGTCCACGCGTCGAGCGTCGCCATCGCCGGCCGAGCCATTCTCATCGGCGGCCGCTCGGGCCGCGGCAAGTCCGATCTCGCGCTTCGTCTGATCGACCGCGGCGCCGAGCTTGTGAGCGACGATTATACCATCGTCAGGCGGGTCGAGGGGCGCCTGCTCGCCGCCGCTCCGGAGACGATCGCCGGCAAGATCGAGCTGCGCGGCATCGGCATGCACCGGCCAGAGGTCCGGGGCGATATCAAGCTCGATCGCGATGTCCGAGCGCAGCGAGCTCGCCAGGAAAGCGCGCATGGCGCGCAGCGCGGCCGCCACGTCGACCGGCGCCGCATTGAGCTCGCTTTGGCGCGAGAACACGAGGAGCTGGCGCGTCAGGGCGGCGCCGCGGTCGGAGGCCCGGCGCACGGCATCGAGCGTCTGGCGACGCAGCTCGGCATCCGGATTGCGCTCGAGTATGGCCAGGCTGTTCGCGATGACGGCGAGCAGGTTGTTGAAATCATGC
>DATMVG010000051.1:0-2770 GCA_035563315.1 Allosphingosinicella sp.
CCGCCGCGGCGAGCAGCCACTCCAGCACCTCGGTCCGCGACCAGACATGATCGGGCCGAACCAGCCTGGGCGGCCCGCCACCGGCTTCCGCCATGGCGATGGCAATGCCCTTGTGCCGCTTCCCCTTGGCGCCCGACCAGTCGATCGCCGCGAAACGCTCGAAGCGGCCGGCGCTCACTCGGCCGGAACGACGCCGCAGACGGCGCTGGCGACGCTGCTCCTCAACATGACGCCCTCCCCGTCGATCTCGATCTGGTACTGGCTTCGCGGCGCGCTGCGCATCGCTTCGGCATGATCGACTCCGTCGGGCGGCTCCCAGGCGATGTCGATGGCGCTGACGGCGGCGCAATCGGGCCTCGGCCAGCCGTCGACCCGCCAGTCGAAGGCCCTCGGCAGCGAGTCGGTGAGGAAGCGGCGGACCGAGCGTCCCGGGAGGACTTCCCAGACGGCGACGGCCTCGAGATTGCCGAAGCCGCCCTCGGTGATCTGGGCGGCCGCGAAATAGCGGCCGTCGCTCGAGAAAGCCGGCGCTTCGCCGGTGGCGATGACCGCCTCGGCGGCCTCGGCGGCGCGGTCGACCAGGATGAAGCCGAAATGCTCGTAGCCCAGGAAGGAAAAGCCGAAGAAGCGGCCGCCGCCGAAGCCGGCGAAGCGCTCGGGCTCCTTCTCGCTGATGTCGACCTCGATGTCGGCGCCATTGAGGCCGCGCACGACGAGGCGGTCGCGCTCGGCCGTGCGAACCATGGCGCGAAGCTCGGCAGGGACGACGGGCGCGGTCTTCGGCCGCCCCAGCGCCTCCTCGAGCTCGGTTCGCTGGGCGGGATTCTGGGCGCGGGCCGGCGCCCAGGCGAAGAGCGCGACTCCCAGGACCGCCGCCCTAATCGCCCCGCCTGGCACGGCGCTGCTCCTCCCACCAGGCGATTCGCTCGGCGATCCGCTTCTCGAAGCCGCGGTCGGTCGGCTGGTAGAAATTTCGCGGCTCCATCTCCTCCGGCCAGTAATCGTCGCCGGAAAAGCCGCCTTCGGAATCATGGTCGTATTGATAGCCCTTGCCGTAGCCGATCTGCTTCATCAGCCGGGTCGGGGCGTTGAGGATGTTCTTGGGCGGCATCAGCGAGCCGGTCTCCTTCGCCGACGCCCAGGCCGTCTTCTGGGCCCGGTAGACCGAGTTCGACTTGGGCGCGGTGGCGAGATAGAGGCAGGCCTGGACGATGGCCAGCTCTCCCTCGGGACTGCCGAGGAAGTCGTAGGCGTCCTTGGCGGCGATGCACTGGGCCAGCGCCTGCGGATCGGCGAGGCCGATATCCTCGACCGCCGCCCGGGTCAGCCGCCGAAGCAGATAGAGCGGCTCCTCGCCCGCGGTCAGCATTCGGGCGAGATAGTAGAGAGCGGCCTGCGGGTCGGAGCCGCGGATCGATTTGTGCAGCGCCGAGATGAGGTTGTAATGGCCTTCGCGGTCCTTGTCGTAGACCGCCACGCGGCGGTGGAGCAAAGCGGCCAAGGCGGCCGGATCGAGCGGCGCCTCGAGCTCCACCGAGAAGAGGGTCTCGGCCTGGTTGAGAAGGAAGCGGCCGTCGCCGTCAGCGGTCGCGACCAGGGCGTCGCGCGCCTCGGCCGTTAGGGGCAACGGCCGCTCCATCAGCGCCTCGGCCCGGTCGAGCAGCTTGCACAGGGCGGCGCTGTCGAGCCGGTTCAGGATCAGCACCTGGGCTCGCGACAGAAGGGCCGCGTTGAGCTCGAAGCTCGGATTCTCGGTCGTCGCGCCGACCAGCACCACCGTGCCGTCCTCGACGAAGGGGAGGAAGCCGTCCTGCTGAGCGCGGTTGAAGCGGTGGATCTCGTCCACGAAGAGCAAGGTCTGGCGCCCGACCCGGACATGATCGCGCGCCTCGGCGAACACCTTCTTGAGGTCGGCCACGCCGGAAAAGACCGCCGAGATCGCCACGAAGCGCATTCCGACCGCGTCGGCGAGCAGGCGCGCGACCGTCGTCTTGCCGGTGCCCGGCGGCCCCCACAGGATCATCGAGGCGAGCTTGCCGGCCGCGACCATCCGCCCGATCGCGCCGTCGGGACCGGTCAGATGCTCCTGGCCGACCACCTCCTCGAGCCGTTGCGGACGCAGCCGATCGGCGAGCGGCGCATTGTCGGCCGGCGGCGGCGCTCGCGGATCGGGCGGCGGATCGGTCGCGAAGAGGTCGGCCACCGCAGCGGACTAGCGCATTTGCGCGCGCTTCGCACCTACAGGCGAAGCTTGGCGACGGTCACGGTCGAATCGGGCATATATTGCGGCCTCGCCAGCGCCGGACGGGCGCGGACGAGCGGGGCGGCGGCCGGGGGCAGGCCGGTGCGGGTGCCGACGATGGTGAACTCGACCGGTTCGGCGCTCCCGATCACCAGGTAGAGCGTGGCGCCGTCGCAGGCCCGGCCGACGCAGCGGACGATGAAGCGGTCCTCGGCCGAGCCGGAGCCCAACGGGCGGACGAAGGCGCCGCTGCCGGCGAAGCGCAGGTCGGCCTCGGGCGGAGCGAGCAACGTGACGGATTCGGCCCCGTTGAGCCGAAGGCGCAGCGAGACTCGGCGCACCCCAGCCGCGGCGGCTCGGCCGGCCACCTCGACCGCCGGCGCCGGGACCGCGATGGCCGGCGCCGGCGCCGTCCAGCGGCGCCTCGGCGAATAGGGCAGCTCGGTGCGCCGCCAGGGCGCTTCGTAGGGCACGGCCCGGCCGTCATTGTTCACCGCCCAAAGCCCGCGCCGGGCATCGGCGTCCCAG
>DATMVG010000052.1:0-7820 GCA_035563315.1 Allosphingosinicella sp.
CTCGACAGCCTCTCCGGCCGAACCCTCGACAAGCTCGTCGCCCGCTACAACAATACCCCACGCAAATGCCTCGGCTTCCAAACCCCAGCCGAAACCTTCCTCCAACCGTTGCACTTCAAATGTGAATCCACACCCGGATCAGGTCCGGGGTGACGGTAGTGTAGTCGGAGGGGACAGTCATAGTGACTGTCCCCTCCGCCTACATGCGGCCCTGTCGGAAGGACTGGGTCCCGGCCTTCGGGGGGAAACGATTCAGCTTCAGCCGGACGGACCCTAAAGCCCGACATCCTCGAGGCTCAGCAGGGTGGCGTTGCCGCCGGCGCTGGTGGTGTCGGTGCTGGTCACCCGCTCGGTGCAGAATCGCGGCAGGTAATGCGGCCCGCCGGCCTTCGGGCCGGTTCCGGAAAGGCCCTCGCCGCCGAACGGCTGCGAGCCGACGATGGCGCCGATCATCGAGCGGTTGACGTAGAGGTTGCCGACCGTGCCGGTCTCCTCGACCGTCTCGGCGGCCCGGGCGATCCGGCTGTGCAGGCCCATGGTGAGGCCGAAGCCGCTGGCATTGACCCGCCGCACCGTCTCGGCCAGCCTGCCGCCCTGCCAGGTGGTGACGTGGAGCAGCGGTCCGAACCATTCCTTGCGAAGATCCTCGACGGCGTCGAGCGCGATCAGGGTGGGCGGGACGAACAGGCCTTCCCGTGCTCCTGCGGAAGCAGGAGCCCAGCCTCCACCGCCGCTCTGGGTTCCTGCTTCCGCAGGAACACCAATGGTCTTGATCCAACGGCCCCGCATCGCCTCCCGATGGGCCATGAGCTTGTCGAAGGACGGCCGGTCGATCACCGGCCCGACGTCGGTGGCGGGCTCGGCCGGATCGCCGACGACGAGCGTGTCCATCGCTCCGGTCAGCATCTCCAGGGTCCGCTCGGCGACCTCCTCCTGAAGGACGAGCAGGCGAAGCGCCGAGCAGCGCTGACCGGCCGAGCGAAAGGCCGAGGTGACCACGTCCTGCACGACCTGCTCGGGCAAAGCGGTCGAATCGACGATCATCGCGTTGATCCCGCCGGTCTCCGCGATCAGCGGGACGATCGGCCGGTCGTCGTCGGCGATCAGGGTGCGGGCGATCCGCTTGGCGGTCGCAGTCGAGCCGGTGAAGGCGACTCCGGCGATGCGCACGTCCTCCATCAGCGCCTGGCCCATTTCGGGCCGACCGACGGCGAGCACCAGCGCTTCCTCGGGGATCCCGGCGCGATGGGCGAGGCCGACGGCGTAAGCGGCGATCTCCGGAGTCTGCGAGGCGGGCTTGGCGACGACGGCGTTGCCGGCGGCGAGCGCCGCGGCGACCTGGCCGAGGAAGATGGCGAGCGGGAAGTTCCACGGCGCGATGCAGACCCAGACTCCGCGGCCCTCCATCCGGATGACGTTGCGCTCGCCGGTCGGCCCGGGAAGCTCGATCGGACGCAGGCGGCTGCGCGCCTGGGCGGCGTAATAGCGGCAGAAGTCGACCGCCTCGCGCACCTCGGCGAGGGCGTCCGGGATCGTCTTCCTCGCCTCCTGGACCGCGATCCGCATCAGCATGTCGCGGTCGCGCTCGAGCAGGTCGGCGAGTCGGTCGAGGCAGTCGGCCCGCTCGTCGACCGGGCGCGACGACCAGTCGGCGAAGCCCTTGAGCGCGCGCGCGACCAGTTCGTCCGCCGGCGCTCCCCGGCGGAGGCCGGCGTCCAGTCGGGCTCGGGCATCTGGACCCCGGCTTTCGCCGGGGAGCGGTAAGGCCACCGCCTTCGCGACCCGCTCGAGCTCGGTGCGGTCGTTGAGGTCGATGCCCGCGCTGTTCCTTCGCTCCGGCATGAACAGATCGGGCGGAAGCGGGATCGACGGATGGCGGCTGCCGCCGACGGCGGCGATCTTCGCCACCGGATCGGCCAGGATCTGCTCGTCGGTCAGATTCTCGTCGGCGAGCTGGTGGACGAAGCTCGAATTGGCGCCGTTCTCGAGCAGGCGCCGGACGAGATAGGCGAGCAGGTCGCGATGGCCGCCGACCGGGGCGTAGATCCGGGTCCGATAGCCCTGCTCGCGGACCAGCTTCTCGTACAGCCCCTCGCCCATGCCATGGAGCCGCTGGAACTCGAAGTCGCGGCTGTCGCCGGCCCATTCGAGCAGGGTGGCGACGGTCAGCGCATTGTGGGTCGCGAAGGCGGGGTAGATGTGCGTCGCCGCGAGCATGTCGCGGGCGCAGGCGAGATAGGAGACGTCGGTCGCCGCCTTGCGGGTGAACAAGGGATAGTCGGCGAGCCCCTGCTCCTGGGTGCGCTTGATCTCGGTGTCCCAATAGGCGCCCTTGACCAGCCGCACCGCGATCCGCCGCTTCGTCCTCGAGCCGAGCGCCTCGGCCCAGGCGACGGTCGGCCGGCAGCGCTTGCCATAGGCCTGGACCGCCATTCCGAGCCCGTCCCAGCCGGCGAGGGCGGGCAGGCCGGCCACCGCCTCGATGATGTCGAGGCTCATCTCGAGCCGCTCGCTCTCCTCGGCGTCGATCGTCACCGGGATTCCGAGCCCGGCGGCGAGGGTCGCCAGCGCTCCGACCTTGTCGACCAGGTCCGGAACGCAGCGTCCATATTGCGCGACCTCGTAGCGCGGGTGGAGCGCCGACAGCTTGACCGAGATCGAATGCCCCTCGCCGGGCGCCGCCCCGACCGCCCGGATCGCGTCCTCATAGGCCCGGTAGTAGCGCTCGGCGTCGGGGAAGGTGCGCGCGGCCTCGCCGAGCATGTCGAAGCTGGCGGTGAAGCCGGCATTCTCGCGCTTTCGCATCCGCTCGGCGGCCTCGGCGATAGTGCGGCCCATGACGAAGATCTCGCCCATCATCCGCATCGCCGCTCCGACACCCTGGCGGACGAACGGCTCGCCGACCCGCCCGATCAGCCGCTTCAGCGCGCTCGCTTCGTCGCTCTCGCTGACCAGCGCCCGGCCGATGACCAGGCCCCAGGTCGCCGAATTGACCAGGGCGGAATGGGAGCGGCCCTTGTGCGAGCGCCAGTCGCCCTCGCCGAGCTTGTCGGCGATCAGGCTGTCGGCGGTCTCCGGGTCGGGCACCCGAAGGAAGGCCTCGGCGAGCGACAGCAGGGCGACCCCTTCCTGGGTGTTGAGCCGATATTCCTGGAGGAACTGGTTGACCCAGCCGCGCGCCTGGGCGGAGCGAAGCTCGGCGAGCATGGCGCGGGCGCGGGACTCGACCCGGGCCCGCGAATCGGCGGCGAGGGCGGCGTCGGCGAGGAGCGGCGCCAGCACCTCGGGCTCGGGCGCCCGGTGAAGCCGCCTGATCGCGGCGCGCGCATTTGCCGTAGCGTCCGCCATAAACCTGTCCTCGCGGGGCTTGAGTCTCGTGTCGCCGTGCCTCTAGACGCCGCTCATGCCCACCGCCAGCATCGAAAAGATCAAATCCCGAGTCGGCGAGGAAGTCGGCGTGTCGGACTGGATCCTCGTCGACCAGGGCGCGATCGACGCCTTCGCCGAGGTCACCGACGACCGCCAGTTCATCCATGTCGACCCGGAGGCGGCGGCGAAGACGCCGTTCGGCGGCACCGTCGCCCACGGCTTCCTCACTTTGTCGCTGCTGAGCCGGATGGCGGCCGACGCCATGCTTCGCCCGGAGCGGGTCCGGATGGGAGTCAATTACGGCTTCGACAAGGTCCGCTTCATGGCGCCGGTGCGCTCGGGCAAGCGGGTGCGCGGCCGCTTCCGGCTCGACCGCTTCGAGGAGAAAAGGCCCGGCCAGTGGCAGTTCGTCCACCAGGTCACCGTCGAGATCGAGGGCGAGGACAAGCCGGCCCTGATCGCCGAGTGGATCGGCCTCCTCTTCCTGTGAGCCGGATCGCCCCCCTGGAACGGCCGTTCCCCGGCTTCTTCGAGCAGGCGATGGCCGGGATAATGCCGCCAGGCGCGGAACCGCTGACGCTGTTCCGGAGCGTGGCGGCCTCCCAGCGGGCGTGGGAGAAATTCTCCGCCGGCTCGCTGCTGGACAAGGGGCCGCTTCCTCTGCGCGAGCGCGAGATCGTCATCGACCGGACGACGGCGCGCTGCGGCTGCGACTACGAATGGGGAGTCCATGTCGCCCTGTTCGCCGAGCGGGCCGGGCTCACTGCGGAGCAGGTCGCCGACACCGCCGCCGCCTCCCCCGACCCCGCCCTATGGAGCGAGCCCGAGCTCGCCCTGCTGGCGACGGTGGACTCGCTGATCGAGCGCAAGCGCCTCGACGATGCTGAATATGCGCGCCTCGCCGCCGACCGCCCCCAGGCGCAGATCCTCGAGATCGTCCAGCTCGTCGCCTTCTATCACGGCGTCGCCCTGATCTGCGGCGCCCTCGACCTTCAGCCCGAGCCGGGCATGCCGACCTTGCCTTCGACAGGAGATTGACCATGGCCACCCGCGACGCCGTCATCGTTTCCACCGCCCGGACGCCGATCGGCCGGGCCTATAAGGGCGCGTTCAACGCCACTCCCTCCCCGACCCTCGCCAGCCATGCGATCAAGGCGGCGGTGGAGCGGGCCCGGATCGACCCGGCCGAGGTCGACGACGTGATCATGGGCGCCGCCCTCCAGCAGGGCGTGCAGACGACGATCGGGCGGACCGCGGCGCTTCGCTCCGGCCTCCCCGTGACCGTCGCCGGAATGTCGATCGACCGGCAATGCGCTTCGGGCCTGATGGCGATCGCGACCGCGGCCAAGCAGATCATCGTCGACCGGATGGACGTCATGGTCGCCGGCGGAGTGGAATCGATCAGCCTCGTCCAGACCCCGGAGATGCGGCTCGGCCCCGACCCCGAGCTCCTGTCGATGCACAACGGCGTCTACATGCCGATGATCTCGACCGCCGAGGTGGTCGGCAAGCGCTATTCGGTGAGCCGCGAGCGCCAGGACGAATATGCGCTCCGATCGCAGCAGCGCACCGCCGCCGCCCAGGCCGCCGGCCGCTTCGACGAGGAGATCGTGCCCGTCACCGCGAGGATGGCGGTCAAGGACAAGGAGACCGGCGAGACCTCGATCAGGGAGGTCACCATCGCCAAGGACGAGGGCAACCGCCCTGAGACGACGATCGAGGGCCTTCGCGCCCTGCAGCCGGTCATGGGCCCCGAGGCGATGATCACCGCCGGCAATGCCAGCCAGCTTTCCGACGGCGCCTCGGCCTGCGTGCTGATGGAAGCGGGCCTGGCCGAGCGGCGCGGGCTCGAGCCGCTCGGCCGCTACCTGGGCATGGCCGTCGCCGGCACCGAGCCCGACGAAATGGGAATCGGCCCGGTCTTCGCCGTTCCGAAGCTGCTCGACCGCTTCGGCCTCGCGGTCGAGGATATCGGCCTGTGGGAATTGAACGAGGCGTTCGCCGTCCAGGTCCTCTATTGCCAGGACCGGCTCGCAATCCCCGACGACCGCCTGAACGTCGACGGCGGCGCCATCTCGATCGGCCATCCCTACGGCATGTCCGGCGCCCGCCTGACCGGCCACGCCCTGATCGAGGGCAAGCGCCGCGGAGTCCGCTATGTCGTCGTCACCATGTGCGTCGGCGGCGGCATGGGCGCGGCGGGACTGTTCGAGATTCTGTGAGGCGCCGGCGCGAGTCGCTGGTCGGGACGCTGCGGATCAACGCCCACGCCGTGTGGCTCGCCTCGCGCGACCCGCGGGCGCCCCTTCACGCCCGCGCTTTCGGGCTGTTCGTCGCGGCCTACGCGCTGTCGCCGATCGACCTCATCCCGGATTTCATCCCCGTCCTCGGGCTTGTCGACGACGCCCTGCTCGTCCCGCTCGGAATCTGGCTGTTCCTCAAGATGCTCCCCGAGGGGCTGTTCGAGGAGCATCGCGCCTCGGCAAGGGCGGCGGCCGAGCGCCCGCGAAGCCGCTGGGGCCTCGTCATCATCCTCGCCGCCTGGGCCCTGCTCGCGCTCGGCGCCTGGCGGCTGCTGCGCTGGAGCTATGCCTAGAGCGTGATCATCTTTCACAGAGCCGCTCATCCTGAGCGGGGCTGGATTGAGCTAGGGCGCTATCGGGCCAGCTTGACCCAAGCCCGCTCATCCTGAGTAGGGACTGAGCCTGGCGAAATGATCAGGTGAAACATGCCCCCGGCATGTTTCAGGATTGTCCGGGGGACAATCCGACCGCTCATCGTATCGAAGGACGGTCCTTCGATACGCCACTTCGACTTCGCTCAGTGGCTACTGAGGATGAGCGGTTCTTTCAAAATTGATCATGCTGTAGACCATCTAGAGCCGGGCGCGGAACGGGCTGAAGTCGGTCCGCTCGTCATAGACGTCGATGCCCTCGCTCCGCTTGAGGAAGCCGACGGCGGCGTAGGTGACCGGGGTCAGCAAAGCCTCCCACGCCACCTTCAGAGCCCATTGGGTGAGCAGGACCGGGACCAGCGTCTCGCCGTCCCACAGGCCGTAAAAGGCGAGCGGATAGAAGATCAGGCTGTCGACGCCCTGGCCGGCGACCGTCGAGCCGATCGTCCGAAGCCAGAGGTGGCGGCCGCGGGTCCACACCTTCATCCTCGCCAGCACGTAGGAATTGACGAACTCGCCCGCCCAGAAGGCGACGATCGAGGCGAGCACGATCCTCGGAACCTGTCCGAAGACCTGCTCGTAGGCGGCCTGGCCGGGCCAGTTCTCCGCCGGCGGCAGCGCCACAACGACCCAGGCCATCAGCGCCATGAACAGGAGGGCGCCGAACCCGGCCCAGATGCAGCGGCGGGCGCGGGCATAGCCGTAGACCTCGGTGAGCACGTCGCCGATCACGTAGGAGACCGGGAAGAAGAGGATTCCGGCGCCGAACGGCCAGCTGCCGAGCCCGGGCAGGTCGATCACCGCGACCTTGCCGGCGCCGAGCACGTTGGAGAGCAGGAGGATGGTGACGAAGGCGGCGATGACCAGGTCGAAATGGCGAAGCGGCCGCCCGGCCAGGGCCGCCGCCTCCACCGTTCGCACGCCCGGCTCGTTCATGGTCGCGGTCAGAGACCGTAAAGGCCGGTGCCGGCCAGGCTTGGCGCCGCCTTGGCCATGCCGGCGGAGTCGCGGCCATAGTCCCTGACCATCTCCGCCTGGGCTTCGAGCTTCGCCTTGTCGAACGGATCGCCCTTCTCGTACCGGTACATCGCCTTGGCGTCGAAGCGGCAGGCGACGAACTCGCGGCCGTAGCGCAGGTAGAAGCGCGCGACGCCCAGCGTCTGATACTGCCAGACGTGGGTCATTTCGTGGATGAACAGCGACTTGTGGGCGTGGCTCGAATAATCGGCGACCGGCTCGCCCTTGCAGAAGATCGTCCTGACCAGGGTGATCGCGTCGTTCCTGTCGCTTAGGAAGGCGAGCGCGGCGGCGGGGTTGCCGCCCGCGCCGTGGCAGATTCGGACCCGGTCATAGTCGATCCGGTCCCCGAACGCCTTCCTGGCGAGCGCGACCTCGCCTTCGGTCAATGCCCTTCGCGACGATTCCGCCATCCCTGCCCCCCCTAGCGGCCGGGGACCGACCATAAGCCCTTGCGCCCGGAATCGGAATTCCGATCTTCACCGTTCCGGGCTAAGGCCTGAGGCCGCGCGCCCGTAGCTCAGTTGGACAGAGCACGAGCCTTCTAAGCTTGGGGTCGCAGGTTCGAATCCTGCCGGGCGCGCCAGTTTTCCGCCGTTTTTCTTTTCGGGTGATGCGAGTCGAGCGACGATGCGCGTCAGTTGCCTTGCTCGGCCGATTGCCAGCCGAGCCGTTCCGCATCCTCGAACGCCCGCCGGTTCAGGTCGGCGAGCATCCGGTAGCGCGATTGCAAGGTGGGCGGGATCGCGGCCGGCGTTGG
>DATMVG010000053.1:0-10481 GCA_035563315.1 Allosphingosinicella sp.
CGTGGACCGACGAACGGATCGACCGGCTGAAGGAGCTCTGGACCCAGGGCATGACCGCGAGCCAGATCGCCGACGAATTGGGCGGAGTCTCGCGCAACGCGGTGATCGGCAAGGCGCACCGGCTCGGGCTTCAGTCGCGCCCCTCGCCGGTCAAGCCGAACGAGCACGAGCCCCATTCGCCCTCCGCCCAGGCACCGCCGGCCGCCGCCGAGCCGGCTCCCGCCGCCGCCGACCGGACGGACGACGAGGAGGAGGAGCCCCGGGCTTCCCGGGCCGAGGAGCCGTCCTCGTCCCCGGCCTCCGCCGCGGCGGCTCCGGCCCAGCCGCCGCAGCCGCAGATCCGCTCGATCGGCCCGGGCGGCTTCGTCCGGCAGGGTCCGAGCGACCAGCAGGCGCCGATCCCGCCGGCGCCGCCGCGCCGTCTCGTCCCGGCCAAGCCGAGCCCCGAAATCGCCGACAAGACCAGCCTGCTCGATCTCAACGAGAAGATCTGCAAATGGCCGGTCGGCCACCCGGGCGAGCCGGACTTCCATTTCTGCGGCCGGCCGGCCAATCCCGGCTTTCCCTATTGCGTCGACCATTGCGGGGTCGCCTATCAGGCGCAGCTGCCGAGGCGCGACCGCAAGCCCCCCCCGCCGCTCCCCTTCGGCGGCCCAAGGGTCCGCTAGCGAGGAAGAGCGCTGTCCACCAGGGACAGTCACTTTCCCCGCGGCCTCGCCCGGATTGCGACCCTGCGCGTGAAAGTGACTGTCCCCCGCCGCACAACCAAGGACAGTCACTTTCCCCGCCGCCTGGCCCGGATTGCACCCGCCGCGCGTGAAAGTGACTGTCCCCCTCCGCCACCGCCAGGGGACAGTCACTTTCCCCACCGCCTCGCCCGGATTGCCCCGCCGCGCGTGAAAGTGACTGTCCCCATCCGCCACCGCCAGGGGACAGTCACTTTCCCCACCGCCTCGCCCGGATTGCACCGCCGCTCGTGAAAGTGACTGTCCCCCTCCGCCACCGCCAGGGGACAGTCACTTTCCCCACCGCCTCGCCCGGATTGCCCCGCCGCGCGTGAAAGTGACTGTCCCCCTCCGCCACCGCCAGGGGACAGTCACTTTCCCCGCGGCCTTGCCCGGATTGCACCCGCCGCGCCTGAAAGTGACTGTCCCCCTTCGTCCCGCGCGCGTGAACGCGACTCCCCTCGCTCAGGCGAGCAGCCAGGCGAGGAGCTCGTCCATCTGGACGGCGGTCTGGGCGAAGGCGTGGCCGGCGCCGTGATAGACCCGCGCCTCGAGGTCGCGGCCCCGGCGCCATCCGAGCTGGGCGAGCCGCCCGGCGATCTTGATCTGGTGCGGCGCCATGCCCGCGTCCATCATCAGGGTGCCGTGGTCGAGCCACAGCCGCCGCCCGGCCGGCGCCCCGAGCCGGGCGAAGTAAGCGGGCCAGATCGACAGCAGCTGCCGGTGCTCGATCATCCGCTGGTCGTAGATCGGCCAGTTCGGCGACATGCAGGCGCCTCGGCCGAACGCCTGCTGGGCCTCGACGAAGATGGCCCCGGCCATGACTCCGGCCATGCTCGCCCCGAAGATGGCGGTGTCGAGCCGGTCCGGCGAGGTCCGGTAGCGCGAGTCGACGAACGGCTTCAGCCGGGTGGCGAGGAAGCGGATGAACTGGGCCGAGACGAGCGGCCGCCCCCCGGTCCGGGCGAGCTCGCGGTCGATCGCCTCGCGGAGCGCGCCCTCGGCCTGGTCGTAGATGGCCTGCGGCATATATTGGCGGAACCGGTCGCCCTCGAGATTGTCGATCGCGACGATCAGGGTCGGCGGGATGGCGCCGGCCGCGGCGAGCCGGGCGATGCGGCGGTCGGTCGCGAAATTGACCCCGTTGCTGTCGCCGGCGAAGACGAGCTGGCCGTCGAGCATGTAGAGGGTGCGGTGCGCCCGGCCGCCGCTCTCATAGCCGGGCGGGAGCCAGACCCGGACCCGGGGATCGGCGGCATCGCCGTCGCCGAGCGGCCCGAGAGCCTCGATCCGGCCGGGCGGCGAATCCCCCCAGGCCAGCGCCGGCGCGGCGGCGGCGGCGCCGGCCAGCGCCACGAAGGCCCGGCGGCTGATCGGTTCGGACCGGCGAATCATCCCGCCACGCTAGGCCCCCCAGGCCCCGCTGTCGCCTCCCCGTGGCGCGGACCCAGTCACTTTCCCCGCCCCGGGGACAGTCACTTTCCCCACCGCCCCGGGGACAGTCTCTTTCCCCGCGGCCTCGCCGGACCGGACCCGCGCCTCGCGAAAGTGACTGTCCCCTCCGCTGCCCCCTCCGCTGTCCCGGACGTGGGGAAGTGCGACCCAGGCAGCGCGCTTCTTGTAGGGACTGCGCGGCTTAGGAGCCGAGGCCATCGCATCGGTCTTGGCGATAATATCCGGCCCGCCCCGCTCGACCCGCGGCCGGCCGTTCAGGATCGCCGGTCAAGCAGCCGAGTTAATCCCCAATGACCAACCTATTCCGTTGACGCGCGCCTAACAAAGGCCCACGGCTTTCTCATCGCTGCCCGTTCAAGGCACTCAGCGACTGAGAGACTTGTGCTCCCGCCATCGTCGGGAGCCCTGTATGTTCGACCCTCAATCGCCATCGCCCCTCGCCCCCATGCTTCGCAAGCTGGAATATTCCGGTTCCCTGAGCGACGGCGACCAGGCGGCCGTGCTCGCGCTTCCGCACTCGCTCAAGACGATCGAACCTCAGGCCTACATCGTTCGCGAGGGCGACAGGCCGACTCACTCATGCCTGTTGCGATCGGGCTTCGTCTATCGGCACAAGATCGTCGCCGACGGCGGGCGCCAGATCTGCGCGATCCACATGGCCGGCGACATGGTGGACCTCCAGAACTCGCTGCTCGGCTTGGCGGATCACAATGTCCAGGCCCTGACCCGAGCCGAGGTCGCTTTCATCCCGCGCGAAGCCATCCATCAGATCGCCTTCGAGCGGCCCGCCGTGGGCACGGCCATGTGGCTGGACACGCTGGTCGACGGTTCCATCTTCCGCGAGTGGATCGCCAACGTCGGAAGACGCAATGCCCGCACTCGGCTGGCCCACCTGCTATGCGAGTTTGCCCTGCGGCTGGAGGCGGCGGGGCTGGGCAGGCACAACGACTATACGTTGCCGATGACTCAGGAGCACCTCGCCGATTGCACCGGCCTCACGCCTATCCACGTCAACCGGACGCTCCGCGGCTTGGACGCCGACGGGGTGATCAGCCGAACCCATCGCAGCGTGACGGTCGACGACTGGAAACGGCTGGCGGCGGAGGGCGACTTCACCAGCGGGTATCTGCACATGAGGGAAGACCAGCTCGGCCTGGTGCAATGACCGCTTCTCCCATGGCGGGCCTCGAGGCCATCATTCCCCTGACTGGCCCTGGACGCCCATGAGGCGTGGAAGGTCATGTCCCCCCGTTACGATCCCCGCTGCACGGCTTTGTTCAGCAGGGTGGAGACGGCCGTGAGCACTTGGGCGTTCGCAAAGGGTCTCTGGAGCAGGATGCTGTCGGGGACGCCGTGAGGGCTGCAGTCAGCCGCGCTGTCCCCCGTCATGTAGACGGCCGCGATCTCGGGAAAGCGCTCGCGAGCCTTCCGGGCAATAAAGGACCGGCGATAGTGGCCGATGAAATCCTCATCCTCCTCGTCACTTGCCCCGCCCGTTCCGGCGCCGACTATGACGCCCATTCGATCTCGGTGCTCGAAGGACTGGACCAAGCGTTGCTCTTGTCCGATTTCGACCCATCGCGAACCGTAGACTGAGCTGCGACAGACTAGCATGAAGGTCGCTTACGAGATCCAGAACCGGAGTTCAGAGCAACTCGAGGTTTGGGTCGAGCCCTGGTGTCATCCTTACAGCGTGCCAAGAGATTCTGTGTTGAGGCTGAGTTACGTGGCGACCAAGGACCCTCTGATCACGTAAGTCACGCCGGACGGCATGGTGGTCTGGACGAACTCTCGCGAGGAGCCGAGTGCCGAGTTGGACGGCGTGGCGATCACTCCCGATTTCAGTTGATCCGCTTCCCGCCCATTCCTCCCCGCGGGCTCGCCGCCGACCCCGGCCTCCGCCCCTTCGCGTGAATCTTCCTGGCGTCGACGGACAGAACCCCTCCCCCGGCAGCAAGTACCCCTTGCGGACGCACCCGCTTGCCCCCCCGACTCCCCACCCCCTATACCCCCATCATGGCCGACGACCTGTTCGCTTCCCCAGCCCGCGCCGGCGGCGAGTACGACGCCCATTCGATCGAGGTGCTCGAGGGCCTCGAGCCGGTCCGGCGGCGGCCGGGAATGTATATCGGGGGGACCGACGAGCGGGCGCTCCACCATCTCGCCGCCGAGGTGCTCGACAACAGCATGGACGAGGCGGTGGCCGGCCACGCGACCCGGATCGAGATGATCCTCGAGGCGGCGCCGGGGACGGCCGGGCGGCTCACCATCGTCGACAACGGCCGCGGAATCCCGGTCGACGAGCATCCCAAATATCCGGGCAAGTCGGCGCTCGAGGTGATCCTGACCATGCTCCATTCGGGCGGCAAGTTCGGCGACAAGGCCTATGCGACGTCGGGCGGCCTCCACGGCGTCGGCGTCTCGGTCGTCAACGCTCTGTCGAGCGACACTATGGTCGAGGTCGCGCGCGGCCGCGAGCTCTACCGCCAGACCTTCGAGCGCGGCCGGCCGACCTCGCCGCTCGAGCGCCTCGGAGCGGCCCCGAACCGGCGCGGAACCACCCTTTCCTTCACCCCCGACCCCGACATCTTCGGGCCCGAGGCGAGGTTCAGCCCGGCCCGGCTCTATAGGCTGGCGCGCTCCAAGGCCTATCTCTTCGCCGGGGTCGAGATTCGCTGGCGCTGCGACCCGGCCCTCCTCGCCGGCGAGGGCGGCGAAACGGCGGTCCCGGCCGAGGCTGTCTTCCAGTTCCCCGGCGGCCTCGCCGACCATCTTCGCGAGCGGATCGGCGAGCGCGAGACGGCGACCGCCGCCCCCTTCACCGGGCGCCACGAATTCCCCAACGGCCAGGGCAAGGTCGAATGGGCGGTGGCCTGGCCGCTCTGGGGCGACGGCGCCGCCTCTTATTATTGCAACACCATCCCGACCCCCGACGGAGGCACCCACGAGCAGGGGCTCCGAGGCGCCCTGACCCGCGGGCTCCGGGCGTTCGGCGAGCTGGTCGGCCAGAAGAAAGCGCGCGACATCCAGGCCGAGGACGTCGTCGCCGGCGCCGAGATCATGCTCTCGGTGTTCATCCGCGACCCCCATTTCCAGAGCCAGACCAAGGACCGGCTGACCTCGCCCGACGCCGCCCGGCTGGTCGAGACCGCGGTCAGGGACCATTTCGACCATTATCTCGCCGACCATATGGAGCGCGGGCGGGCTTTGCTCGGCTTCGTCCTCGAGCGGATGGACGAAAGGTTGAAGCGTCGGGCGGAGCGCGAGATCAAGCGCAAGACGGCGACCTCGCACCGCAAGGTCAGGCTTCCGGGCAAGCTCATCGACTGCGCCAACGACGATCCGGCGGGGACCGAATTGTTCATCGTCGAAGGCGATTCGGCGGGCGGCTCGGCCAAGCATGCGCGCGACCGCAAGACCCAGGCGATCCTTCCCATTCGCGGCAAGATACTGAACGTCGCCTCGGCCAGCGCCGACAAGATCCGGGCCAATGCCGAGATCGCCGACCTCGTTTTGGCGCTCGGCTGCGGGACCCGCGAGCGCTGCAATCCCGACGAGCTTCGCTACGAGCGGGTGGTGATCATGACCGACGCCGACGTCGACGGCGCCCATATCGCGACCCTGCTGATGACCTTCTTCTTCCAGGAGATGAAGGAGCTCGTCACCCAGGGCCACCTGTTCCTGGCGCAGCCGCCGCTCTATCGCCTCGCCGCCGGGGGCACGGTCGCCTATGCGCGGGACGAGGCCCACAGGGAGGCGCTGCAACGCGAATTGTTCGGCGGCAGGAAGGTCGAGGTGTCGCGCTTCAAGGGCCTGGGCGAGATGAATCCCCAGCAGCTCAAGGAAACCACCATGGACCCCCGCACCCGGGGGATGATCAGGATCACCCTGCCCCAGGATTATCAGGACCGGGCCACGGTCAAGGACCTGGTCGACCGGCTGATGGGCCGCAACCCCGAGCACCGCTTCGCCTTCATCCAGAGCCGCGCCGCCGAGCTCGACGAGGAAGAGATCGACGCGTGAGCCGCCGCCGGGCGACCCACCCGCGCCGCCCGCCGGCGCGGATCCTCGGCGGCTGGACTCTGCAGCGGGCGAGCGGCGTCGGCGCCAGCGCGGGGCTGGCGGCGATCCTGATCGCCGGCCTGTTCAACACCTCCCCGAGCGGGCTGCTCTACCCCTATGCGGGGCTGCTCGCGCTGACCGCGCTGTGCGGCGCCTCGATCCTGTGGATCACCGCCACCGACATGCGCACCCGCGGCACCAGCGGCAGGATGCGCCCGATCCGCGGCTTCGACGCCGCGCTCGGCCTCGTGCTGCTGGTGCCGTCGGTCTACGCTCTGGTCCGGATCTGGCCCGAGCTCGGCCTATGAGGCGACGCCCTCGCCGGCCTCGGTAAGGGCGGCCTCGATCATCCGCTCCCACACCGCGACGTCCCCGGCCCGAGCCATGGCCGGGTCGGGCTCGCGCAAGGTGCGGATGATCGACAAGGCGTCGCCGCGATAGTCGCGCCAGATGGCGTCGACCCGTTCGCCGGCCGAAGCATCCTCGCCGCCGGCATTGACGCTGACGACCCGGCCGGCGATGACCCGGGCGATCCGCTCGATGAGGCTGGTGTTCGAAACCGGCATGGCTCTTGTCTCCCGAAGCTTTCGTCACTGTAACGACGAAGCGGCGCGCTGGTTTCGTCCGCCGCTCAGCTCGTCACCGCGGGCGCGATCAACGGGAAGCGCGGGATGTCGACGGCGAAGGTCGAGCCGTCGGCGGCCACCATGAAATAGCGGCCCTCCATCGCCCCGGTGGGGGTGGTGAGCGGGCAGCCGGAGACGTAGTCGAACGAGCCGCCCGGCTCGAGCACCGGCTGCTCGCCGACGACGCCCTCGCCGCGCACCTCGTGGGTGACGCCGCGGCCGTCGCTGATCTCCCATTCCCGGCTGACCAGCTGGACCGCCTTGGCGCCCTCATTCTCGATCCGGATATGATAGGCCCAGAACCAGCGGCCCTTCGCCGGCTCCGACTGCTCCTGGAGGTAGCTGACCGAGACTCGCACGGTGATACCGCGCGTGGTGGCGCTGTGCGGGAAGAATTCTTTCACCTGCGCTTCCTGTGCCGGGCGGACGCCAGGGTCAACCGGCGATCCGCTTGAGCCGTTCGATCAGCCGCTCGCGGGCCGCGAGCACCTCGCCCTGACGACCGGTGAGGAGGTCGCGCTCGAGCGAATAGCCGGTACGCTTGAGGCCCCGGCGAATCTCCTCCCAGCTGCGGTCCCCGGGGGGCGCCGACGCCGGAGCGAGGCCGAAGCCGGTCTCGCCCAGAACCAGCAATTCGTAGCGCACGAGGGCCGCGGCCCAGCCGCGCGCGCTTGGCGCCGCTTCAATCGCGGCGAGCAGGCCGTCCAGCCCGTCGAACAGGCGCGGATAGGGCTGGCCCTCGGGAAGAGCGGTGGCGGTCAGCGCACAGGCCCATTCGATCCCCGACGCGGCGAGCGGCTCGGAAAGCAGGAAGGCGCGGCTGTGCGCCAGCTCGACGGTGAGGTGGGGCAGCTGCTCCTCGGTGCGCGAGCGATATTCGGCGTGGACGAGATTGCCCGGCACCAGCACCGGGCGCAGGCGCCGGGACTTGCCGCCGCGGACGTAGCCCGCCTGGACCCCCTCCCCCGGCGTCAGCGCGCGGACGATCGCGCCATGCTCGCCATGGGCGCGGACGGCGACGATCAGAGCCTCGGTCTCAAGCCTCACGCCCCAACTCCCTGGCGCGACCGGGACGGTGGCGGGCGATCGGTCGGGCGCGCGCTCATCCCGCGGGATGGAAATAGTCGTAAACGCCGCGCGCCGTGGCGCGCGAAATTCCAGGCACCTTCTCCAGATCCTCGAGCGCGGCCGCCTTGACCGCGCGAGCCGTTCCGAAGTGCATGAGCAAGGCGCGCTTGCGGCCCGGCCCGATGCCGGGGACTTCGTCGAGCGTCGACGTGACGAGGTTCTTGGCCCGCCGCGTGCGGTGGGCGCCGATAGCGAAGCGATGCGCCTCGTCGCGCAGGCGCTGGAGGTAGAAGAGGACCGGGGCATTGGGCGGCAGCGTGATCTCGCGGCCGCCGGGCAGGTGGAAGACCTCGCGGCCGGCATTGCGATCCGGCCCCTTGGCAACGCCAACCACGGGCACGTCGTGGACGCCGGCATCCTCGAGCACCTCGCAGACCGCGGAGAGCTGCCCCTTGCCGCCGTCGATCAGCAGCAGGTCCGGCCATTCGCCGCGGCTCCGGTCCGGATCCTCCTTCTCAAGGCGGGCGAAGCGGCGGCTGAGCACTTCGCGCATCATCGCGAAATCGTCGCCCGGCGCGGTCTCCGGCCGCTTGATGTTGAACTTGCGATAGCCATTCTTGCGAAAGCCTTCGGGGCCGGCGACGATCATCGCGCCGACGGCGCTGGCGCCCATCACGTGGCTGTTGTCGTAGACCTCGATCCGCTGCGGCGGCTCGGCCAGCTCGAACAGCTCGGCGACCTCGCGCAGGTTGCGCGCCTGAGTGGAGGTCTCGGCGAGGCGGCGCTCGAGCTCCTCCTCGGCGTTGCGCCGGGCCTGTCGGATCATTCGAGCGGTCTCGCCGCGCTGCGGCGCCCGGATCGCCACGCGCCGCCCGGCGCGCTCGGAGAACGCCTCGCAAAGCAGGTCGGCCTCCGGCAGCGCGCGGTCGGTCAGGATCAGCCGCGGCGGCGGCATCTCCTCGTAAAACTGGGTGAGGAAGGCCTGCAGCACCTCCGCCTCGGGGACGTCGTTGGTGTGGGCCGGGAAGAAGCTTCGATGACCCCAATTGTTGCCGCCGCGGATGAAGAAGGCCTGGATGCACATCGTGCCGCCCTTGCAGGCGAGCGCGAAGAGATCGGCATCGCCCAGTTTTTCGGCGTGGATCGCCTGGCTGCCCTGGATGAAGGTGAGCGCGCGCAGGCGGTCCCGGTAGACGGCGGCAAGCTCGAAATCCATCGCCTCGGAAGCGTTCGACATGAGCTGGCCGAGCTTCTGCTGGATCTTGGTCGAGCGGCCGCCGAGAAAGTCCTTCGCGTCCTGGACCAGCTCGGCATAGCCGGCGGCGTCAATACGGCCGACGCAAGGGGCGGAGCAGCGGCGGATCTGGTAGAGCAGGCAGGGCCGGGAGCGGTTGGCGAAGAAGCTGTCCGAACAGCTGCGCAGCAGGAACAGCTTCTGCAGGCCGTTGAGAGTCGCGCGCACCGAGCCGGCGCTCGCGAATGGCCCGTAATATTGGCCCTTGTAGCGGCGCGCGCCGCGGTGGAGCTGGACGCGCGGAAACTGGTGATCCTCTCGCATCAGGATGAAGGGAAAGCTTTTGTCGTCCCTGAGCAGGACGTTGTAGGGAGGCCGGTAGCGCTTGATCAGCTGCGCCTCGAGCAGCAGCGCTTCGGCCTCGGTGTTGGTGGTGACGATCTGCATCGCGCGAGTCTGGCTGACCATCCTCTGCAGCCGCTTGGTCAGCCTCGCCACCTGAGTGTAGCTGGTGACCCGATTGCGCAATGCCCGCGCCTTGCCGACATAGAGGACGTCGCCGCGTGCATCGAGCATCCGGTAGACGCCGGGGCGGACCGGCAGCGACTTCATCACCGCGCGGATGGCGGCGATCCCCGCTTCGAGATCGGGCGCGCCCTCGCCGCGAACCGTATAGGTCGCTTTCTCCTCGTTGAAGCGGTCGGGGGCGTCGGGCGTCTCGGTCACCGGGCCGATTTAGGCACGGCCGGCCCGCCAGGCCAGCCTCGCTTGCTCATTCGAGCTCGAAGCTGACGCTGAGGGTGACTCCGAGCGCTTCCTCGCCGAGCACGATGTTCGACGCCGCGGCGCGGCTCTCGCCGAAGCCCCGAGCGGAGCCGATCGGCCCGCCGGGCGCGGTCTCGCTGACGGCCAGCAAACGCGCCACTCGCATGCCGAGCGTTCGGGCATAGAGGTCGGCTCGGGCACGGGCGACGGCGAGCGCACGGGTGCGCGCCTCGTCGCGCGCCGCCTCGGCCTCGGCGATCTCGAAGCGCGGCCCGTCGATCTCGTTGGCTCCGGCGGCGACCAGGGTGTCGAGGATTCGGCCGGCATTGGCCGCGTCGCGGAAGCGGATGCTGAGCCGGTGGCTGGCGCGGTAGCCGGCGAAAATCGGTGTTCCGTCCGGAGCGTGGCGCATCTCGGCGTTGAGATTGACCGAGCTGGTCTGGACGTCGCGCGGGGCGATGCCGGCGCGGCGCAGCGCGTCTCGCAGTCGCTCCATGCTCGCGCCGTTCGCCCGGATCGCTTCGCTCGCGCTCGGCGCCTGGGTCG
>DATMVG010000054.1:0-6235 GCA_035563315.1 Allosphingosinicella sp.
CGCCGGGCGCCGCGGCCCGGCTCCAGGGGCCTCGCCCGGCCCCGGTCCCGGGCTGGTTCGACCTGCTTCGGGGGCGGCCGCCGGCCCGTTCCTGAGCGGCTCGCCGGCCTCGCCTAGCAGCCCTTCCGTCTGCGCGTCGAGCGCGGCCGGCCGCTCAGCGAGCCGGCCAGGCGCTCCGGAGGCGCCGGATGACGCTCGGATCGGTGATCTCCCGATAGCGTCCCTCGACGAGGCTGAAGATTCCGAACAGCAGCAGGCCGGCCGCGATCGCCGCCTGGGCGAGATCGGGAAGGCTGCCGAGCGCCTGGCCCATGCCCAGCGCCTCCCCGGCCTCGTCGTCGCGCGCCGCCTTCCACAGCGAGGCGCCGACGATCAGGAAGACGATTCCCCGAGCCGCGTAGCCGAGCCGGCCGACCCACCCGACCCAGGGCCGGCGGGCCGCGCGGGGATCGAGATGGCGAAGGAAATCCGCCCTGGCCGCCTTGACCAGCTGGAAGCCGCCGACGGCGAGCAAGGCGGCGGCGGCGATCAGCAGCAGGGTCTGGCCGCCTGGCAAAGCGAGCGTCGCCGCCGCGCCCTGCTTCGCCCCGTCGCCGCCGCCGAGCGACCCGCCGGCGACCAGCTTCGCGGCGACGGCGGCGAGACCGGCATGGACGATTCCGCTCGCCGCCCCGGCGAGGCGGAAGGCCACGCCCTTGGCGTCGGCGCCGCGCCCCTGGGTATCGAACAAGGCGTCCGCCAGACGCCACGCGGCGTAAGCGAGAAGCCCGGCCGCGACGACCGCGAGCAGCGCCTTGCCGGCGCCTCCGTTCAGATATTCGAGCGTTCCCGCGCTGCCCTCGGTCCGGCCGCTGCGAAGCGCCAGATAGCCGATCAGCACATAGATCAGCCCGCGCGCGGCGAAGCCGATCCGGGTGAGCGCGACGAACTTGCCGACATGGGCCATCTCAGCGAGCCCGCCGGGCGCCGGTCATGCCCGCCCCTTCGCGGCGCGGGCCTTGCGGCGCCTTCCCCTCCAGCCGCGCCGGAAGCCGCGCAGCAGCCGGTGCTGGGCGAAGGGCTCGAACGATTCGTCGGCGCCGTCCGGATCGGCGACCTCGCTCCTGGCGATCGCCTTGGCCAGGCCGTTGAAGTCCGGCGGCGTGAACGGCACCAGCGTCCGGCCGCCGCCGCGCAGCTGCTCGACCGTCTCGATCAGCGAACCGGTCGCCCGGAAGAGCTTAGCGACCTTGGCCGGCTCGACTCCGAGATGCTCGGCCATCAGATCGCAGCGAAGCTCGGCGATCTTGTCGGCGGCGCCGCGATTGGCCGGCCGCTGGGCGTCGAGCATGACGTCGCACTCGCTGTCCAGGCCCATCGAGCGGTTGTTCATGTTGGCCGAGCCGACCCGGAGCATGACGTCGTCGACGATCATGATCTTGGCGTGGACGTAGATGTCGGCCCCCTTCTCGGTCACCGGCGAATAGATCCGGAAGCGCTGCTTGTGGTCGCGCTCGCGGATCGCCTTGACCAGCTCCGCCCGAGCCGCCCCCATCACCCCCTCGTCGAGCCAGGTCTGGCCGGCCCGCGGGTTGACGAAGAGGAATTCGGGCGGGTCGGGCTCGGCGACTCGCCGGGCCACTGCCTCGGCGACCGCCCGCGAGGCGAAATACTGGTTCTCGACATAGACGAAGCGCCTGGCCGCGGCGATCATGTCGAGGAACATCGCCTCGATCTCGCGCAGCTCCTCGTGATCGCCGTCGTCGCCGCGGGTCCGGGCGACCGCGATCTCGGCGTCGCGGAAATGCGCCTCGAGCCCGTCCGGCCAGGGATCGCAATGGCCGTCGGCGCATTCGAGCTCCTCGTCGCAGGCGATCTTCCAGCGCACCCGGCCGAGGTCGCCGAGGGCGCGCGCGGCGTCCCCCTCCACGGCCATCGCCGCATCGTGCCAGGGCGGGTAGCGGCGGTGGGTGGTCGGCCGGCGCCGGCCGGGCTCGTCGTCCCGGTGAGCCCGCGTGTCCCAGCGCGAGCCGGTCATGTCGATGCCGCCGCAAAAGGCGAAGGCGTCGTCGACCACGACGACCTTGTGGTGGTGGCTGGCCTCGCGCGGATGGCTGCTGTCGAGCTTGAACGAGATCTTGCGGTTGAACAGCCGCCAGGCGGCCATCCGCAGCAGGGTCGTGCCTCGGCCGAGCAGGCTGTACACCTCGCCGTCCCAGGCGAGGATGTGGATGCACAGGTCCGGCCGATTCTTCGCCAGCCAGGAGATGAACGGGCCGAGATGGACGGGAGCGCCGCATTCCTCGTCCTCGTCGTCGTCGATCAGCTTGAGGCGGGTGTCGAGGTCCCAGCCCATCAGCAGGATCTGCGACCTCGCCTTGAGCATCGCCGCGCGCGCCAGCCGGAAGTAATCGGCGGCGTCGACGACCAGGGTCGCCCGGGTCGCCCGCTCGATCCGCCAGCAATTGCGCCCCGGCGCCAGCGCGAACCGGTCGGCTTCGGGCTTGCGGGGGGCGGCGTCGGGCATCGGGCAGGAGAACGAGCAAGCGCTGCCATGGTTTCGTCGCCGTAAGGATGAACCGGCGCGCGGTCGAAGCGGCGCCCGTCCGGCCCGGCCGGCTAGGCCGCGGCTCGGCTTCGGCTGAGCTGGACGAGAAGCTCGGTCGCCTCGAGCGGGGTGGCGAATTGCAGCCCGAAACGCATGCCGCCGACCCAGACGACCTCGGCCTCGACGAGCAGGCCGTCGCGGGCGAGCGTGACCGGGCTTCCAGGCGGCGGCGGGCGAAGCGATTCGGCGAGCGCTCCGGACCGCGACAGATCGCGCAGATGGACCCGCGAGGCGCAGGGCCCGCTCCTGATCGTCGCCGGAAGGAAGACCGGGAAGCGCGGCTCCGAGCGCGCCTGCCCGATGCCGATCTTTTCGCCCAACGCCCGCATGGAAAACCCCGTTTCGTCCGAGGCTTGAACGCCCGTCGAGCGGATCGGATGCCGGTTAAGGCGGGCTTAACCGCGAATATTCTCGCGCGCTCGTCAGGGCCGGAGAGTCGGCGCCGTGTTGACCGCGCCGGCCGTCTCCGGGCGCTCTTCATGTTCGGGCAGCACGGCCTCGTCGAGGGCGAGCGCGGGGCCGATCCAGAGGCTGTCGTCGACATGGTCGCGGCGCGGATTGGCGGTGTTCGGGTGGACGAGGATGCTGAGCTCGCCATGATTGAGCATCAGCCACGGCACCAGGGCGGCGAACAGATCGGTCGCGAAGGAGATCTCGAACATCGGCCGGTCGTGCGGGCCGACCGGGCGTTCGTGCCAGGTGCCGAGCCGGACCGCGAAGCGCTCCGCCACCGCCGAGCGGAGCCGCCGCGCCGCCGCCGCCTGCTCCTCGCCGTCGAAATAGACATGGGCGTGGTAGCTCGCGATCTCGGCGACGGAGCGGACCGGCGCCGGCATCAGGCGGCGCGCTGAAGGAAGGCGGTCTCGCGCTCGACCCAATGCTTGAAGCTCGGCCGCTCGAGCATCCGCTCGACATAAGCGGTGACCTTGGGATGGCGATCGGGGTCGATCGCGACGCTGAGATGGCGCAGGTTCGCGAACGGGCCGGCGACCGCGATGTCGGCCAGGCTCAGCCGGTCCTCGACCAGGAAGCCGCTCGCCGGGATGACCCGCTCCAGATAGTCGAGCAGGGGCGGAAGCTCGTCGCATTCGGCGGCCTGCGCGACGGCGAGGTCGCCCTCGCGGCCGAGGAAGCGCGGCGCGACGATGCGGTTGAAGAACATCTTGGCGCCGCAGCTGCCGAGGATGGTGTCGGCGAATTCCTCGTACCAGATCGTCCGGGCCCGCGCCCGCGGGTCGGTCGGGATGAGGTTGGGCTCCGGGTGGATCGAATCGAGATAGGTGATGATCGCCGTCGAATCGGAGATGGTGAAATCGGACCCGTCGGGCCCGGCGCCGGGATCGCGGAAGCCCGGCATCTTGCCGAACGGGCTGGCCTCGCGGAACTCCGGATCCTGGGAGCCCGGGCCGACCGGCTTGAGCTCGAGCTCGATCCCCTTCTCAGCGGCGAAAGCGAGCACCTTGCGGACGAAGGGCGACAATGAGGAACCGTAGACGATCATCGGACGCCTCCTACGTAGGTTTTATTCTGCTACTAACATAGCAAGGGCCCGGCTCCAGGTCACGCCTGAATGCATTCGGCATTGACTTAATTAAGTCTGTACTTAAAGATATCGCGATGGATCGATTCGCCGCCCTCGCCGATCCCAGCCGGCGCCGAATCCTCGAACTTCTGAGCCGCGGCGACCGCTCCGCGGGCGCCATCGCCGGCGGCTTCGAGATGAGCGCGCCGGCCGTGTCGCAGCACCTCAAGGCGCTTCGCGAGGCGGGCCTGGTTCGGGTGACGATCGACCGCCAGCGCCGGATCTACAGCCTCGACCCGGACGGCCTCGCCGCCGTCGACGCCTGGATCGGGCGGGTGCGCGGCTTCTGGAGCAAGCGGCTCGACGCGCTGGAAGCGGCGCTCGCGCAGGACAAGGGAGAAAGCCGATGAGCGACTACGGCATCGTCACCGAATCGGGCGCGGTGCGCTTCGAGCGCCTTCTGCCGGCCGGGGTCGAGCGGGTGTGGGACCATCTCGCCAGGTCCGAGCTGCGCCGCTTGTGGTTCGCCGCCGGCGAGATGGACCTTCGCCCCGGGGGCGCGCTCACCCTCGTCTTCCGCAATTCCGAGCTCGCCCCGGACGGCGAGGCGGTGCCGGAGAAATATTGCCAATATGAGGGCATGGTCTCGAAGGGCGAGATCGTCCTCGCCGAGCCGCCGCGGCGGCTGGTCTTCCTCTGGTTCGAGGAAGCGGGGCCGCCGACCGAGGTGACCTGGGAGCTCGAGCCGCGCGGCGAGCGGACGCTCTTCACCCTGACCCACCGGCGCCTGCCGAACCGGGCGATGCTGGTCGACGTGTCCGGCGGCTGGCACCTCCACCTCGACGTGCTCGAGACCCTGCTCGCCGGCCGGCCCCGAGCGCCCTTCTGGCCGACCAACGCCCGCTACACGGAGGAATATGAAGGGCGCATTCCGGCCGAGTGAGTCCTTCTATCGGGACCCGGCCGGAGCCTCGTCGGCCGGGCAGCCCTCGAAATGCGCGCTCAGCAGCCGGCGCCATTGGTCGGGGCCGGCGTCGCGGACTCCCGTGAGCCGCAACGCGAAGTCGCGATATTCGGCATGGTTGGGGATTCCGAAGCGCGCGGCCAGGACGTGCCCCTCGGCGGCGTCGAACCAGATCGGCCCGCCCCGTCCGCCGAAGGCCGGTCCGCCCACCTCGAAGCGCAGCGCCCGGCGGCCGCCATGGTCTTCCTCGCCGGCGAACCGGGCATCGGCCCGGCCGAGGTAGCGCAGGGCGTCGGCGGGATCGCCGCCGAGCCAGACGAGCGGAAGGCCGAAGCTGAAGTCGCGGCGCGGGTCGGCGCGGTACTGGGCGGTCACGGTCAGGCTGGCGAGGTCGAAATCGTAGAGATGCCAGGGCTCGTCCGGGACCGGGCTCGACAGCTGGAGAATGCCGCCGGGCGCCTCGACCCGGGCGCGGATCCGGCGCTCGCGCCGGTCGTGGGTGAGAATGGCGAAATCGCGGTGCCCGCCATCGGGTTCGAGGCGGCCGCCGGTGAGCCGGGTCGCCTGCCCCGCGACGAGGTCCAGCTCGGCGGTGACGAACGCCGCATTGGTGCAGCGCGAGCGCATCTTGGTCACCTCGATTCGCGTTCGCGAGGCCCGGTAGACGTGGATCGTCTCGGCCTCGCTGCCGTCGCTGTTGCTTCGCACATAGGTGTAGAGGCGTCCGATCCGGTCCGCCGCCGAGTCGGGCGCATGGGCGCATCCCGCCGCGGCGATGGCGCCCAGGCCGGCCAGCAGCCGGGTCCGCATCCTTCTCGCCATCCTGGCTCCCACCGTTCAGCGCAGCCGATAATGATCCGCGAGCCGGTCGAGCGCCAGCGTCAGCACCAGCCGCCCGGAGCGCGCCGGCCAGCCCAGCGCCTGCTCGGCGTCGCGCATGCCCTCGCCGGCGCAGACGACCCGCCACATGATGTCGGCGAGGCCGGAGCCGACCGCCGCCACCGCGGCCCGGAAGCGGCGGCGGGCGGCGACCTGAGCGACGGTCGGGTCGTCCGGCTCGGCCGAGCCGCCGGCGCCGATGGGAGCCGCATCCCAGCGCATCGTCATCGCCGGCGACATCCGGCCGCGCTCCCAATCGGCGCGCAGCGCCTCGCCGGCCTCA
>DATMVG010000055.1:0-23049 GCA_035563315.1 Allosphingosinicella sp.
GAGGGCCAAGGCGAGCGCGACGGCGGCCACGGCCTCGATCGATCCTTCCAGCCCCACCGTCCAGCGGAACAGCACGAAGACGGGCCAGTGCCAGAGGTAGAGCGAGTAGGAGATCTTGCCGATGAACACCGGCGCCCGGCGGGACAGGGCGCGGGCCGGCGCCGCCTCGGGGCGGGCGCAGACGAGGGCGATCAGGCCGCCCGCCGCGCCCACCGTCAGCAGCGCCCGAAGCGGAACCAGGCTGCCGCCGGGGTAGAAGAAGGCAAGGCCCATCGCGAGCAGCAGGCCGGCGCCGCAGGCGGCGGCCGCCCGGTCGGAGATCCGCGCCAGCGTCGGCTGCCAGAGCTTGAAGGTGAGGCTCAGAATCATTCCGCAGCCCAGCTCCCAGAAGCGGGTGGGCATCAGGTAGAAACGGAGCTGCGGCTGGGACTGCATCAGCCAGGCGAGCAGCAGCGAGGCCAGCGACAAAGCGGCGATCACCGCCGCCGCGCGCAAGCTCTGGCGAGGGTCGGACAGGACCCGCTGGCAGAAAAAGAAGAAGAAAGGGAAGAGGAGATAGAATTGCTCCTCGACCCCGAGCGACCAGGTGTGGAGAAACGGATTGAGCTCCTGGCGGGGATCGAAATAGTCGTTGCCGAGGAGGGCGAGCAGAAGGTTGCTGGCCCCCAGCGAAGCCGCCGCGGCGGTCGCCTTGGCCTCGTGCAGGGGCGGGCTGTCCGGCACCAGCAGCACCGACGCCAGGGATGCCGCCGCGAGCATCGCGAGCAGCGCCGGCACGATCCGGACGATTCGCCGGCCGTAGAAATAGGCGAGCAGCCGGCCGAGCCGGTCGAATCGGAGATGGGCCAGCGAGGAGGTGACGACGAAGCCCGAGATGACGAAGAAGAGATCGACTCCGCCGAACCCGCCCGGAACGAGGTCGGGCCGCAGGTGGTAGAAGAGCACCGACAGGATCGCGAGCGCGCGAAGGCCGTCGACCGCCGCGACATAGCCGATCCCCGCTTCCTGCCTGCTCACCGAGCCTCCGCCGGCCGCCTGGAAGGGCGCCGCGGCCACGGATATCACGTTCGGCCCTTTTCGCGAGCGGGCGCCCGCGCCTCTTTTTTACAGACAAGCCGGCGAGGCCGGGGCAAGGGGCGGCGATGTTCCGGCTGAGCCAGGAAGGGGAGGTCGCACGGCTGGTGATCGACCGGCCGAAGGCGCGCAACGCCATCCCGCTCGACGGTTGGCGGGCGCTTGCCGCCCGGATCGGCGAGATCGAGCGCTCGCCGGCGCGGCTCCTCGTCCTCTCCGGTGCCGGCGGTGCCTTCTGTGCCGGCGCCGATCTCGACGACTTCGCGCTTTTGAACCGCGACGAGGCGGCCCGAAGCCGCTTCCGCGAGGAGATGCGCGACGCGCTCGACCGGCTACGCGGCCTGGCCGTTCCCGCCGTCGCCGCGATCGAGGGCCCCTGCTTCGGCGCCGGCGTGGCGCTGGCCATGGCCTGCGACCTTCGCCTCGCCGCGGCCGACGCGCGCTTCGCCATCACCCCGGCGAAGATCGGCATTTCCTATCCGCAGGAGGACGTGCACCGGCTGGTCCAGCTGGTCGGGCCGGGGCAGGCCGCGCGGCTGCTGTTCACCGCCGCCACCATCGGCGCCGACGAGGCGGTGCGGATCGGCCTGGTCGAGGCGCTGGAAGCGGAGGCCGGTCTCGGCGCCGTCATCGAAGCGATCCTCGCCAACGACCAGGACAGCCTCGCCGCGCTCAAGCGGGGCCTTCGCCTCACCGCCGGCGGCCGGTGGAGCGATGCCGACCAGGACCGGCGCTTCGACGCCCTGATCGGCGGCGAGGCGCTGGCCGGGCGGCTCGAAGCCTTGCGGCGGAAATGGTAGAAGGCGCGCCATGAGGATCGTCCCTCTGATCCCGCTCCTCCTCGCCGGCTGCGGCGGTGCCGAACCGGCCGATCAGGCGGCGCCCGCCGAAGGGCCGGAGCGCATCGACTGCCGGATCGGCAACAGCCGCGACTTCGAGCGCTTCTGCACGATCGAGCTGGGCTCGGCCGAGGGCGGGGCCGGCCGGACTCTGACCGTGCGCAAGCCGGACGGCGGCTTCCGCCGCCTGCTCCTCACCGGCGACGGGCGCGGAGTCGTCGCCGCCGACGGGGCCGAGCAGGCGCGGGTGACGATCATCGCCGACGACCGGATCGAAGTGGCGATCGGCGGCGACATCTTCCGCCTGCCCGCGACCGTGCGGCGGTGAGCTCGGACACCGTCCTCACCGCTGCCGAGATGCGCTCCGCCGAGGCCGCGGCGGTCGCCGCGGGCACCCCGGTCGAGACCCTGATGGAGCGCGCCGGCCTCGCCGCCGCCGAGGCGATCCGGCGCTTCGCCGGGCCGCTTCCGGCGCTCGTCCTGTGCGGCCCGGGCAATAATGGCGGCGACGGCTACGTCGTCGCCCGAGCGCTCGCCGCGCGCGGAGTCACGGTGCGGATCGCGGCTTCGGGGGAGCCAGGGAGCGCCGCCGCGAGAGTGGCGAGCGAGCTGTGGAGAGGCCCGGTCGAGCCGCTCGCCGAGGCTCGGCCGGCGCCGCTGCTGATCGACGCCCTGTTCGGCACCGGCCTCGCCCGGCCGCTCGGCGACGGCCTGGCGAGCGGTCTGCGCGCCCTGGCCGCCCGGGCGAGCGTCCGGGTCGCGATCGACCTGCCGAGCGGAGTCGCGACCGACGACGGAGCGATTCTATCGGCGGTTCCGGACTACGACCTCACCGTCGCCTTCCAGACCCTCAAGCCGTCGCACCTGCTCCAGCCCGCCGCCCGGCACATGGGACGGATCGTCGTCGCCGACATCGGCATCGAGGCCTCGAGCCGGCTGCATCGGATCGCGCGGCCCCGGCTTCGACCGCCGGGCGCCGACGACCATAAATATAGCCGCGGCTATGTCGCGATCCTGGCCGGGGAGATGCCCGGCGCCGCGGCCCTCGCCGCGGCCGCGGCGCTTCGCGCCGGCGCCGGCTATGTCCGCCTGTTCGCTTCCGAGATCGTTCCCGCCGTGCCGGCCGCGGTCGTTCAGGATCCGGCCGCGCCGTTCCGCGCCGATCCGCGCATCGGCGCGCTCGCTCTCGGTCCCGGCCTCGGCACCGGCGAACGGGGAAGGGCGACGCTCCGGTCGGCCCTCGCCTCCGGCCTGCCGCTGGTGCTCGACGCCGACGCCCTCAACCTGCTGCCCGGCCTTGCCGGTGCCGATCTCGAGGGCGCGATCCTGACGCCCCATGCCGGCGAGTTCGCGAGGCTGTTCGGCGCCGGTGCCGGGAGCAAGGTCGAGCAGGCGCGCGCCGCCGCCCGCGGCTTGGGCGCGGTGGTCGTCGCCAAGGGTGCCGACACCGTCGTCGCCGCCCCGGACGGGCGAGCCGCCATCGCCGCGCCGGCTTCGCCTTTCCTGGCCAGCGCCGGGACCGGCGACGTGCTGACCGGAATCGTCGCGGCGATGCGCGCCTCGGGCCTGGCGCCGTTCGAAGCGGCCTGCGCGGGCGTCTGGCTGCACGGCCGGGCGGCGGCGCTGTGCGGGCCGGCGCTGATCGCCGACGATCTGGTCGCTCAGCTCCCCGCCGCCGTCGCCGGCTGCCTGTGAGCGGCGGCGAGGAGATCGTCCGGCTCGCCGCGCGGGGTGACGGGATCAGCGAGACCGGCCGCTTCGTCCCGCTGACCGCGCCCGGCGACCGCATCGCCGAGGACGGCTCGGTGGCGCCGGGAGTCCATCGCTCGGTGCCGCCCTGCCGTCACTTTCCCGAGTGCGGCGGCTGCCAGCTCCAGCATGTCGACGACTCCGCTTATGCCGGCTTCCTCGCCGACCGGATCGCCGCGGCGCTCGCCGCCCAGGGCGTCGCTCGGCCGGACATCCTGCCCGCTCGTCTGTCGCCGCCCAACTCCCGCCGCCGGGCCGCGCTTCGGGCGGAACGGCGGGGCGGACAGGCGCTGCTCGGCTTCAACGCCGAGGCCAGCCATCGCATCGTCGACATGCGCGAATGCCACATCCTTCGCCCCGAGCTGTTCGCGCTGGTGGCGCCGCTTCGCGCCCTGCTCGCGGCGCTGTTGCCGGCGCGAGGCCGCGGCGAGGTCAGGCTCACCCTGTGCGACCAGGGCATCGACCTGCTGCTCGGCGGCATCGGAGTCGAAGGGCTGCAAGCGGCGGAGGCGGTCACCGCCTTCGCGAGCGAACATCGGCTGGCGCGGCTCGCCGTCGACGACGGCTTCGGCCCTCAGACGCTTTGGGAGCCGGAGCCCGCGACGATCAGCCTCGGCGGGGTGCCGGTTCCGCTTCCGCCCGGCGCCTTCCTCCAGGCGACCCGGGAAGGCGAGGCGGCGCTGCTCGAAGCGGTGCTGAGGGCGGTCGGGGAAGCGCGGGTGACCGCCGACCTCTTCGCCGGGCTCGGCACCTTCGCTTTGGCGCTGGGCGGCCGGGTCTACGCCGCCGAGGGGGCGAGGGACAGCGCGCTCGCCCTCAAGGCGGCGGCGAACCGCGCCGGCCGGCATCTGTTCGTCGAGCATCGCGACCTGTTCCGACGCCCCCTCGACGCCGCCGAGCTCGCCCGCTTCGACGCGGTCGTGCTCGATCCGCCGCGCGCCGGCGCCGGCGAGCAGACTGCAAGGCTGGCCGTCTCGCCGGTGCCCCTCGTCGCCTATGTCTCGTGCAACCCGAACACCTTCGCGCGCGACTCGAAGGCCCTCATCGCGGGCGGCTACCGCCTGTCCTGGGTCGAGCCGATCGGCCAGTTCCGCTGGTCGACTCACATCGAGTTGGCGGCATGCTTCAGCAGGGAGTAAGGGCGCGGCGATGACGCCCATGGTCCGTTTCTTCGCGCTGCTGCTGGCGCTGATCGCCTCCGGTTTCGCCGGCGGCGCGGCCGTCTTGTGGCTCCAGGACGGCGAAAGGGCGCCGGGGACGCTTCCGGCCTCGGTGCCGACCGACTCGGTTCCTCCCGCCCGGCTGACTCTGTCGCCGCTGGTCGAGCGGGTCGCCCCCGCGGTGGTCAACATCGCGGTCCTGCAGCCTTCGCCCTACGAGCAGAATCCGCTGCTCCGCGATCCCTATTTCCAGGACTTTTTCGGCGTTCCCGAAGAGGCTCTGGCGCCGCGGCTCTCGGCCGGCTCGGGCTTCATCGTCGACTCGCGCCGCGGGCTCGTGCTCACCAACCACCATGTCGTCCAGAATGCGCGGGCGATCGAGGTCACGGTCGGCGATCGCCGGCTCGGCGCGCGCTTCCTCGGCAGCGACCCTCAGTCCGACATCGCCCTTCTCCAGATCCCGGCCGAGGGCTTGACCCAGCTGCCGCTCGGCGATTCGAGCCGGCTCGCGGTCGGCGATTATGTCGTCGCCATCGGCAATCCCTTCGAGATCGGGCAGACGGTGACGGCGGGGATCGTCAGCGCGCTCGGCCAGGGACGCCGCGGCGGCGGGCCGAGCTACGTCCAGACCGACGCTCCGATCAATCCGGGGAATAGCGGCGGACCGCTCATCAACATGCGCGGGGAGGTGATCGGAATCAACACCGCCATCATCGGCCCGGGCAGGGGCAATGTCGGCATCGGCCTCGCCGTCCCGTCCAACGACGCCCGGCGGGTGATGGCGGCCATCGTCCGGCGCAGCGGCCTCTAGGCCAGGTCCCGGAACAAGGCCGCGGCGGCGTGGATCGTGAGGCCGAGCAGGCAGAGCGAGGCGGCGATGAAGAACAGGAATCGCCATCTGACGACGTTCACGGTCGCCTGGACAAGGCTGTGGGCGACGCGGAAGGCGACATAGCCCGAGGCCAGCCAGACGTTGATCCGGGCGTCGCCGCGGCCGATCAGCGCCAAGGTCAGGCAGACCGCGTAGAAAAGGGTCGGCTGCTCCATCAGGTGATTGTAATTGTGCGCCTTCCACTGCGCCTGCGGCTCGACGACGCCGTCGAGGTCCCCGCCCTTGCTGCCGATTCGGCCTTTGAGGGAGATGCCTTTGCGGGCGAGCGCCGGAAAGCGCACGGCGTAGAGCCAGATCATCATGACCAGCGACCAAGCGACCAGCGCCACGACCGGTGCGAGAATGGCGCTGTCGCTCATCGGAAAACACCTCCCCGCTTGCGGCGGGAAGGTGCTCCAGCCGGCCCGGACTGTCAAACGGACTAGTCGAACATCCTCGCGAAGGCCCGCTTCGCGCGGTCGCGCCAATGGCCGCGGTGCCAGGCGTCGCTGGCGAGCAGCGGCAGAACGCTGGTCGCCTCGGCGAACACCATCTGCTCGAGGGCGGTGGAGACCTTGCCCCAGCTCGCCGCCTCCTGGAGGGTGGAGGAGGAGCAGGCGCCGTCGCGAACGTCGGCGACGGTGATCTGGACCGCATATTTGTGCACCTCGACATCGTCATGGCCGAGGATCTCGGCGCAGACGACCGTGTCCTGGGTGAAGTTCTTCGGAACGCCCCCGCCGATCATCAGCAGGCCGGTCGTGCCGGCCCGGATCTTGATGTCGGTGAGCTCGCGGAAGTCGGCGATCGAATCCATCGTCAGATAGGGCTCGCCCGCTTTCATCCGGTCGACCTGGTGCTTGACCAGGCCGAAGCCGGCCGAGCTGTCGGTGAAGGCCGGGCAGAAGATCGGCACGTCATGTTCGTAGGCGAGCCTGACCAGGCTGTTCTCCTTCTTGCCGTGGTCGATCAGCCAGCGGCCCATCTCGCGGATGAAGGCGCGCGAAGAATAGGGCTTCGGCTCGAGCGAATCGGCGATGGCGCCGATCGTATGGTCGGTCTCCTGGAGCTTCTCCTCGTCGATATAGGTGTCGTAGATCCGGTCGATGTAGAGCGACCGCAAGGTGTCGTCGTCGGGGATTTCGAGCGCCTGGTAATGCTTGTGACCGAGCGCCTCGAAGAAATCCATGTCGACGATGGTGGCGCCGGTGGCGACGATCGCGTCGACCATGTTGTGCCTCACCAGGTCGGCATAGAGGTCCATGCAGCCGCCGGCCGAGGTCGACCCGGCGATCACCAGGATGATCGAGCAGTCCGGATCGGCGAGCATCTGGTTGTAGATGTCGGCGGCCCGGCCGAGATCGCGCGAGGTGAAGCTCATCTTCTTCATCGCCTCGACGATCGGGCGCGCGTCGAAGCTCTTGATGTCGATATGCTCGACCGGCTTGGCGAGCAGCTCCGCCTTGCGGGTGTCGTTGATCAGGGTCGGGTCGTTCATCTTCGAAGAGTCTCCATGTCCTCCGTCACCCCGGGCTTGCCCGGGGCCCACCTTCTTTTCCGAAAGCGAGGTGGATGCCGGATCGGGTCCGGCATGACCATTGCTGACTAAGTCTGGCGCCTACAGCTTCACGACTTTGGAACGTGCCACTTCGCGCTCCGCTCCGCCGTACAGGGTCGCCATCGGTTCGTCGGCGGCGATCACCTTGAGATCGGCGCCGAAGCCGTTGAAGCCGGTGCGCATCGCGCAGCCATAGGCGCCGAGCATGCCGATCTCGATATAGTCGCCGGCGCCGACATCCGCGGGAAGCAGGAACGGCCCTGCCATATGGTCGAGATCGTCGCAGGTCGGCCCGTAGAAGCTGAACGCCATCGGCCGGGCTTCGGAACGGCCGGCACGGACCAGCTCCACCGGGAAGCGCCAGCCGATGTGGGCGGCGTCGAACAACGCTCCGTAAGCGCCGTCGTTGATGTAGAGCTGGTCGCCGCGCCTCTTCTCGACCCGGACGAGGACGCTGGCATATTCGGCGCACAACGCCCGACCGGGCTCGCACCACAATTCCGCCGAGTAGGAAATCGGCAGGCTTTCGAAGGCGTTGTGGATCACTTCGAAATAGGTTTCGAGGGGCGGCGGCTCCATGCCCGGATAGACCGACGGAAATCCGCCGCCGACGTCGACGATGTCGACGGTGACCGCGGCCTCGACGATGGCCGCCCGGACCCGCTCCATGGCGTCGCCGAAGGCGGCCGGAGTCATCGCCTGGCTGCCGACGTGAAAGCAGATGCCGAGCGCATCCGCCGCCTGGCGCGCGGCGAACAGCAGCGCCCGCATTTCGTGCGGCTCGGCTCCGAACTTGGCGGCGAGGCTGAGCTTGGCGTGTTCGGACGAGACCCGGATCCGAACAAGGAGGTTGAGGTCGCTCGCGCCGCCGGTGGCGCGGACGATCTTGTCGAGCTCCTCCATCGTGTCGAGCGAGAAGGTGCGCACTCCGAGCGCATAGGCTTCGGCGATCGCCTCCTCGGCCTTCACCGGATGCATGAAGCATTGCACCGCCCCGGGCAGGGTGGCCGCGACCAGCCGCACCTCGGCGATCGAGGCGACGTCGTAATGGCTGACGCCGGCGTCCCAAAGCACCTTGAGCAGTTCGGGAGCCGGATTGGCCTTGACCGCATAGAGCGACCGCCCGGGAAACCTCTCCACGAAGAATCGGGCGGCACGGCTTGCGGCGTGCGGACGAAGGAGCGTGACCGGTTCGACCGGGCGCTGCTTCGCGAGATCGGCAGCGCAGGCGACGCCGGCAGGGGCGGTCGCTAGCCCCAGCGCGCGAGGATGGATGTGCAACTCAAGGGACCTCCAACAGGTAGTTGACGACGAAGCAGCCTTGCGGTTGGAAGTCCCCATGGGGCTGCGCGGCGCGATATATGGACGTCGCACCCCCATGTAAAGACTTGGGGTTCTCCCCGTTTCTCCAGAGGGTTCATGCCACAGAGCAAGCCGACGACAGGGGGTGTCCGGGCTGCGGCGGGTCGCGTCGCCGGCCACGTCACCCGAACGCCCTTGCTCCCGCTCGACTGGGAAGGGCGGCGGCTCTGGGTGAAGGCCGAATGCCTGCAGCTGGGCGGCAGCTTCAAGCTGCGCGGCGCGACGAACCGGCTGGCGCTGCTGTCTGCGGCCGAGCGCGCGCTCGGCGTCGTCGCCTTCTCCTCGGGCAACCACGCCCAGGGCGTCGCTCTCGCCGCCCGCCGCCTGGGAATCGCCGCCACCATCGTCATGCCAACCGACGCGCCCGCCGTGAAGACCGAGGCGACTCGGGCCGCCGGCGCCGAGATCGTCTTCTACGACCGAGCGACCGGGAGCCGCGAGGAGATCGCGGCCCGGCTCGCCGGCGAGCGCGGCTCGACCCTGGTCCCCTCGTTCGACGACCGCGACATCATCGAAGGGCAGGGCAGCCTCGGAGTCGAGCTCGAGGACCAGCTCGGCGGCGTTCCGCCGATGGTGATCGTGCCGTGCGGCGGCGGCGGCCTCGCCGCCGGCATCGCCCTCGCTCTTCCCGAGTCCCGGATCCTCCTCGCGGAGCCGGAAGGCTGGGACGATATGTGCCGCTCGCTGGCGCTCGGCGAGATCGTTCCGGTCGTCGAGCCGGCGCCGCCCACCTTATGCGATGCGCTGCAGACCAAGCGGGTCTCGCCGCTCACCTTCGGCGCGTTGAGCGAGGCCGGGGCGACCGGAGTCGCGGTCGGGGAGGAGGAGGTGGCGGCGGCCATCGCCTTCGCCTTCCGCCACCTTCGCCTGGTCGCCGAGCCCGGCGGCGCCGTCGCCCTGGCGGCGCTGCTGGCGGGAAAGGCCGGGGACGTCCCCGACGGCGCCGTGCTGGTCATCTCGGGCGGCAATGTCGACGCCGGGCTCTATGCCGGCCTGCTGGCATGACCGGGCCCGGCGCGACCCTGCTGTCGGTGCTGATGGTCGCCGTCTTCCTGCTGACCGCCGGCGGACTCTATCTGATTGCCGGCCGCGGCGAGCGCCGCAAGGGCGGGCTGATGCTCGTCGCCGCCCTGGTCATGCTCGGCAACGTCCTGGTCTGGACGCTGTGAGCGTCTTCGATTTCGATTCGGCCATCGTTCGAGCGCCGGCGGCGAGCGTCGTCGACGGCCTTCGCGCCGGCGGGGAGGCCGGGCCCAGCCATGAAGGGGTGCTTGCCGAGCACCGCGCTTATGTCGCCGCGCTTGAGCAAGCGGGCCTCAACGTCCAGGCGCTGCCGCCGCTGCCCCTCTTTCCCGATTCGCTGTTCGTCGAGGACCCGGCCTTCGTCCTCGCCGAAGGCGCGATCGTCCTTCGCCCCGGGGCGCCAAGCCGGCGCGGCGAGGCCGCCACCCTCGCCCCCATCCTGAAGCGGCGGTTCGAGCGCGTGCTCGCGGTCGCGACCGGGTCCGTCGACGGCGGGGACATCCTGGTCCTGCCGGACGAAATACTGGTCGGGCTCTCGGCCCGCACCGACCGCGCCGGCGCGGCGGAGTTCGTCCGCCTCGCCGCGACGCTGGCCCGCCGAGCCCGGATCGTCGCGACCCCGCCGGGCGTTCTCCACCTCAAGTCGGCCTGCGCCCTGCTCGACGAGGGGACCGTCCTCGCCACTCCCGCCCTCGCTGAGGCCGGAATATTCGGCGGCCTCGCAGTGCTGACGACACCGCCCGGCGAGGAGGCCGGAGCCAATCTGCTGCGCCTCGGACGACGGGTGCTCGTCGGCGCGGGCTTCGTCAGGACGATCGAGCTCGTCGCGGGCCGCGGCCTCGAAGCGGTGCCGCTGCCGGTGGACGAGATCGGCCTGATCGACGCCGGCCTGTCGTGCATGTCGCTGCGCTGGCTGGCGGGCGGGAAGTGACCGGTCGGAGGTGCTCCCCGGCGAAGGCCGGGGTCCAGCGGCAATGACGCAAGACTGGGTCCCGGCCTTCGCCGGGAAACATCATTTCACCTGATCGGGCAGCTCGGGTCGAGCCGGAAGTCCAGATAATCGTCCACCGCCTTCATCAGCTGGGGCATCTCGTTGACGAAGAAGTGGTTCGCGCCCGGCACCGTCTTGTGCTCGATGGTGATGTGGCGCTGGGTCCTGAGCTTGTCGACCAGCTTCTGGGTCGCGATCGGAGTGACCACCTCGTCGGCCTCGCCCTGGATGATGATTCCGGAGGCGGGGCAGGGGGCGAGGAAGGAGAAATCGTACATGTTCGCCGGCGGCGCGATCGAGATGAAGCCGCGCGCCTCGGGACGGCGCATCAGCAATTGCATTCCGATCCAGGCGCCGAAGCTGAAGCCGGCGATCCAGGTCGTCTCGGCCTCGGCATGGACCTGCTGCACCCAGTCGAGCGCGCTGGCGGCGTCGCTGAGTTCGCCGATGCCGTTGTCGAACAGGCCCTGGCTCTTGCCGACTCCGCGGAAATTGAAGCGCAGGGTGGCGAAGCCGCGGCGGACGAAGGTCTTGTAGAGCGCCAGCACGATCGCGTTGTTCATCGTCCCGCCGCCCTGCGGATGCGGGTGGAGGATCAGCGCGACCGGGGCGCGCGGGCGCGGGCCGGGGCTGAAGCGTCCTTCGAGACGGCCCTCGGGCCCTGGAAAGATGACTTCGGGCATTGCACCTGTGCTTGGATGCCGACAAAGGAATGCGCGCGGATGAACCGCACGCGGCGGCGCTCTATATAGGGAGGCGCGGCTTTTCTGCAATTGAAAGGACGGGAGCGCTGGCCGGCCGAATCTATCTCGACCATGCCGCGACGACGCCGATCCTGCCCGAGGCGGCGGCGGCGATCGCCGAGGGCTGCGCCGCCTGGGCCAATCCCTCCTCGGCCCATGCCGAGGGCCGCTCGGCCCGGGCGGCGATGGAGGAAGCGAGGCGGCGGATCGCCGCGGCGCTCGGCTGGAGCGGCCTCGTCGTCTTCACCTCGGGAGCGACCGAGGCGATCGAGATCGCGCTCCGCCGAGCCAGGGCCGGCGCCGCGATCGTCTCGGCGATCGAGCATCCGGCGGTTCTCCGAGCGGCGTCCGAGGCGCGCCAAGTCGCGGTCGGCCGGGACGGCAGGCTCGACCTTGACGACCTCGATGCCGCGCTCGCCGAGACCGAGCGGCCCCTGGTCGCGGTCCAGTCGGTCAACAACGAGACCGGGGTCGTCCACCCGATCGGCGAGGTCGCCCGGCGGGTGGCGGCGGCCGGCGGCCTGCTCCTCGTCGACTGCGCGCAGAGCGCCGCCAAGCTGCCGCTCCCCGACGCCGACTTCATCGCCGTCGCCGCCCACAAGTTCGGCGGCCCGCCGGGAATCGGCGCCCTGCTGGTGCGCGACGCCGCCGCCCTCGAGGCGGTGGGCGGGCAGGAGGGCGGCTACCGCCCCGGAACGGCGGCGGTGCCGATGATCATGGGCTTTGCCGCGGCCGCGGAGGCCGACCATGGCTGGTTCGAGCAGGCGCGGCGGCTGCGCAACGGTCTCGACCGGGCCATCCTCGAAGCGGGCGGCGAGATCGTCGCCTCGGCGGCGCCGCGAATCGCGACCATCGCCGCCTATCGCCTGCCCGGCGTCGCCGCGGCCGCTCAGATGATGCAGCTCGACCTGGCCGGGATCGCCGTCTCGGCCGGCAGCGCCTGCTCGTCGGGCAGCCTCAAGACCAGTCACGTCCTGCTGGCGATGGGGATGAGCGAGGAGGCGGCGCGCGAGGTCATCCGGGTCAGCTTCGGCCCCGGCACGACTCGGGGCGACGTCGAGGCCTTTCTCGGCGAATGGCGCAAGCTGCTCGAGCGCCGCCGGGCGGCATGAGCTGCATCTATCTGGACTATCAGGCGACGACTCCCCTCGCGCCGGAAGCGGCGGCGGCGATGCGGCCCTGGCTCGAGGCCGGCTTCGGCAACCCGCACAGCCCCCACCGGCTCGGCCGCGAGGCCGCCGCCGCGATCGAGGTCGCCCGCGACCGGGTGACGGCGGCGCTCGGCGGCGGCGAGGAGGGCCGGCTCTACTTCACGTCCGGGGCGACCGAGGCGGTCAACTGGGCTCTGAAGGGGGTCGCCGCGCGCCTGCCCGAGGGGCGGCGGCGGATCGTCACCCTTGCCACCGAGCATGCCTGCGTTCTCGACACGGTCGAATGGCTGGGCGGCCAGGGCTTCGAGGTCGACGTCCTTCCGGTCCAGGCCGACGGCCTCGTTTCGATGGACCTGCTCGCCGAGCGGGTCACGGACCGCACCGGGCTGGTCGCGGCGATGCTGGTCAACAACGAGATCGGGAGCGTCCAGCCGGTCGCCGAGATCGGCGGTCTCGCCCGCGGCCGCGGCGCCCTGTTCCTCTGCGACGCCGTCCAGGGGTTCGGCCGGGTGCCGCTGGCGGTGGCGAGCTGCGACATGGTCGCGCTGTCCGCTCACAAGGTCCACGGCCCCAAGGGCATCGGCGCCCTCTGGGTGCGCGAGGGCGTCGGTCTCGACCCGCTTCTCCATGGCGGCGGCCAGGAGGGCGGAATCCGTTCCGGAACGCTCTCGCCGGCCTTGTGCGCGGGCTTCGGCGAGGCCGCTCGCCTGCTCGTCGAGCGGGCCCAGGCGGACTCGGCTCATGTCGAGAGACTGTCGTCGCTGGCGCTGTCGCTGCTCCCGGCCTGGAGCCTGAACGGGCCTGCCGGGCACCGCTACAAGGGCAATCTCAACCTCCGCCGGCCCGGAGTCGACGCCGCCCGACTGATCTCCGAGGTCCGCCAGGTCGCCTTCTCCGCCGGCTCGGCCTGCGCGAGCGGCTCGGGCCGCCCCAGCCACGTCCTCGCCGCTCTCGCCCTGAGCGACCGGGAGATACGGTCCTCGATCCGGCTCGGCTTCGGCCGCTACACTACGGAATCGGAGCTGGTCGAGGCGCTGAGGCTCATCGACTCGGCCGCCGGCCGCCAGCTGGACCTCGCCTCATGACCCTGGTCCGCTTCGTCTCGGCCGACGGCAACCACGTCCAGGAGGTGCGCGCTCCGGCGGGGGAAAGGCTGCTCGACGTCGCCCAGTCGGCCGGCCAGCCGCTCGAAGGCACGTGCGAGGGGCAGATGGCCTGCTCGACCTGCCACGTCATCGTCGATGCCGAGGATTTTCCGAAGCTTCCCGCCGCCAGCGACGAGGAGGAGGACATGCTCGACCTCGCTTCCCACGTCACCCGCCATTCGCGACTCGCCTGTCAGATCTGGTTGAGCGAGGCCCTAGAATATCTGACGGTGCGCATCCCCGGCGGTTTTCATAACATGCAGGGGAGATGATCGACCGACGCGCCTTCCTCCTCGCCGGATCGGCCGCTGCCCTGGCCGCCTGCCGGACCCGCACCGCCGCTCCGCTGGCGCCTGCAGACACCGCCCTCGCGGACATCAGGGCTCGCCTCGGCGCCGGCGCCCGCCTCGGCGTCGCCGCCGTCGACACCTCGTCGGGAGCGCGGCTCGCCCTCGATCCCGACGGCCGTTACGCGATGTGCTCGACCTTCAAGGCGCCGCTGGCCGCCATGGTCCTCGCCGAAGCGGAGCGCGGAACGCTCGCGCTCGACGACGAGCTCGCCGTGAGCCGAGCCGATCTGGTCGACAATTCGCCGGCCGCGGCCGCCGCGCTGCCGCTTGGGCGGATGACGATCGAGGCCATGTGCGCCGCCATCGTCCAGGTCAGCGACAACGCCGCGGCGAACCTGCTGCTCGCCCGGCTCGGCGGCCCGCCGGCCTTCACCGCCTTCGTCCGCCGCTGCGGCGATCCCGCCACGCGCCTCGACCGCGTCGAGCCGGAGCTGAACAGCAACCGTCCGGGCGATCTGCGCGACACGACGACCCCGGCGGCGATGCTCGGGCTGATTCGCGGCCTCCTCGTCGGCGAGCTCCTGTCGCCGGCCTCGCAAGCTCGCCTCGCCGGCTGGATGGTGGGGGCGACCACCGGGCTCGACCGTCTGCGCGCCGGCCTTCCCGCCGGCTGGCGCGCCGGCGACAAGACCGGCACCGCGAACAGCGCCAACAACGACATCGCCGTCGCCTGGCCGCCGGGACGCCCGCCGATCCTGATCGCCAGCTACATCGACGCACCCGCGCCGACCCACGCCGAACGCAATGCCGCCCACGCGGCGGTCGCCCGCGCGGTGACTGCGGCCTTCACCTCCCGGCTTTGACAATCTTTGCCAATCCGGACTAATGTGCGGCGATGGCCACGATGAACATTTCGCTGCCCGAGGAGATGCGCGCCTATGTCGAGGCGCAGGTCGCAACCGGCTACTTTGCCAATGCCAGCGACTTCATCCGCGACCTTATTCGGCTCGATCTGGAGCAAGGACGGGGGCGGCTCAGGGAATTGCTGGCGGAGGGCGAGAGAAGCGGCGTCAGCGAACTCGGCCTCGATGAGATTTGGGAGCGTGCGCGGGAGACGATCAGATCGCGCGCCGCCTGAGGCTCCTCCGCGGTGCCGAGCAGGACCTGGATTTGATCTTTCGTTTCACCATTGAGAATTGGGGCATGGCTCAGGCCATGGCCTATCGCGATACTCTCTTTCGGGTGATTCGTACTTTGGTCGACCGCCCCGGCCGCGGTTCCCAGGCCGGCGGACCGCGATCGTTCCGTTCGGTCAAAGCCGGAAAGCACCGCGTCTATTACACGTTCGATGAGGAAGAAGTGCGAATAGTCCGAGTGCTCCATCACCGGATGGATGCCGGCCGCCACCTGATGTGATCTTGCCTGACCGGGGGTTGTCGCCCATATGGCGCTCGGGAGTCGGGCGGACGGCGCTCTCGCCAACCCGGTCAGGTCCGGAAGGAAGCAGCCGTAACGAGTTCAAGCGCCGGGTCGTTCCGGCTCCCACCTTTCCGATCCAGGCCCGGTGCGTCTAGCCCGTCCACGCCCGAGGAGCGCTCGACGCCGCGTGACGGCGGGCGCGGGAAGCTCGGCGTCGCCTAGGTCGATCTGGCCTGATCGACGGGCCTTCGTCGTGCCGAACCTGATCCGCCATCCACCTTCCTTCCGACGACGTGCGGCGCTGTCGACGTCGCCAGACGCGGCGCCATCGACTCGCGCCGAGGACAGCATGCGGGGGCGCCCCGCTCGGAATCCCGCCCGGAGCCGCGGCCCCGTCGCGCTCTCCGCTTGACCCGCTCAGCTACCTTGCATAACTAGATAGCTACCTGTACTAGTGGATTCGTGGTGATCTCGAGGAACAGCCGCTTCCTGGCCAATTGGGATTCGCAGGCGCGAAAGGGGGTGCTCGTGCTGATGGTGATGTCGGCGCTCTCGGCGCGCGAATATTATGGCTACGAGCTGGTCGAGCACATTCTGGCCAGCACGGGCGTGGAGGTCAGCGACGGCACTCTCTACGCGATCCTCGTTCGGCTGAAGGCCGAAGGGCTCGTCAGGACGCGCTGGGAAGCGGCCGAGCGCGGTCCCGCTCGGAAATATTACGCCTTGACCGGCGATGGTCGCGCCCTGCTCGCAGACATGAAGCGCTCCTGGACCGAAATCGCGCATGGTGTCGAGGCGATCCTGAAGGACGGGAGCGGCGACGATGTTCAGTGAGCCAAAGGCGCGCGGTGCGTGGCGCCAGTTCCGGTTCCGGGTCGAGCTGATGCTGAGCTCGGTATCGGGCGGCGTGCGCCGGGAGCTGCTCGAGGATCTCGCCACGCACGTGCGCGAGCTGGTCGCCCTCGGCCCGGACGGGGCCAGCGAATATGAAAGGCTGCGGGGGGCGCTCGAGCGGATGGGCGATCCGCGCGAGTTCCTGGCGCCCTTGGTCGGCGAAGCCATATTCCGCGATCCCCCTCGCGATGTCGGCTTCGGCCAGGCGGGGCGGGTCCTGCTGTCGCTGCTGTCGCGTGGTTGGCGGCTTGCCTGGCGTTCGGCGTCGGCGCTGCTCGCCGCCCTGCTTGGAGCGCTTGCCGGCCTGGTCGCCTTCGGCAGCCTGCTCGACCCTCGGGCGGTTGGGCTCTTCCGGCTCGGCCCGGACGATATCCATCTCCGGCTGCTCGGCGGGCAAGGGGGGGTGCCGCTCTTCGCGCCATGGTTCGCGATCGGCCTGCTCGCCTTGGCGGCAGCGTCGATGGCCTTCGCCTGGCGGCAGTCCCGCAGGCTGATCCTGGAGATACTGACGAACGGAGCGCCCGGACATGGCCGCCATTGACCCGCCCGCCGCGGAGCGGAAGCTGCATCTCTTCCCGTTCGAGATCGCGCTCTTCGCGCTCATCTTCTGGGCCGACGGCGCCGGGCTCATCCCTTTGTCGAAGACGCCGTTCCTGTTCCTGGTGGCCTGGCTGTCCCTGCGCCTGCGAGGCGCCGGATGGCGCGCTGCCGGCTTGAACTTCGATCGTCGCTGGCTGGCCCTTCTTGGCCTCGGCGTCGCCGCCGGCGCCGCATTCTGGGCGTTCGAATTCTTCGTCGAGAATCCCTTGCTGTACCGACTGACGGGGAGCCATCCCGATCTGGATGTCTTTGCCGACCTGATGGGCAATGCCGGCCTGCTCGCCCTCCTGATCGCGCTGAACCTCGTCCTTGCGGCCTTCGGTGAGGAGATGGTCTGGCGCGGCTATGCCCTGCCGCGCGTGGCCGGTATCCTCGGCGGTTCGAGCGCCGCCTGGGCGGCTTCGATACTGGTCGTGAACGCCGCCTTCGGCCTCGCCCATCTCTATCAGGGCGAATCCGGAATCGTGCAGGCGGCCGTTCAAGGGATCCTGCTCGGCCTTCTCTATCTCGCGACGGGTCGAAACCTGCTCGCCCCGATCGCCGCGCATTTCACCGCCAATAATTGCGATTTCGTCGCCATCTATTTGGGCCTTCATCCGGGCATAACCTCGTGACCTAGGCGCGCTCAGGGGACGGCTGGGAAGGGCCTCGAAGCCGTCGAAGCTGACGCGATGCACTTGCAAGCGGCCCGTCAGCGTCAGCTTTGGGATCCCCGCCGGGCTTCGACAGGCGCGGCGCGAGCGGCTAGGATGGCCATGATGTCCGAATCTCCCCAGCCCTACCGGGTCCTCGCCCGCAAATACCGGCCGCAGGGCTTCGACCAGCTGATCGGCCAGGAGGCGATGGTGCGCACCCTCGCCAACGCCATCGGCAGCGACCGGCTCGCCCACGCCTTCCTGCTGACCGGCGTTCGCGGCGTCGGCAAGACCTCGACCGCGCGGCTCATCGCCAAGGCGCTGAACTGCGTCGGCCCGGACGGAGAAGGGGGTCCGACCATCGCTCCGTGCGGAGTCTGCGAGCCGTGCCTCGCCATCGCCGAGGGCCGCCATATCGACGTGGTCGAGATGGACGCCGCCTCCCACACCGGCGTCGACGACGTTCGCGAGATCATCGAGGCGGTCCGCTACGCGGCGGTCTCGGCGCGCTACAAGGTCTACATCATCGACGAAGTCCACATGCTGTCGAAGAATGCGTTCAACGCGCTCCTGAAGACGCTCGAGGAGCCGCCCGCCCACGTCAAGTTCCTGTTCGCCACCACGGAGGTCAACAAGGTCCCGATCACCGTCCTGTCGCGCTGCCAGCGCTTCGACCTGAGGCGGATTCCCGCCGAGCGGCTGGGCGAGCATTTCGCCGAGGTCGCGCGGGCCGAAGGGGTCGAGGTCGAGCCCGACGCGCTCGCCCTCATCGCCCGCGCCGCCGAAGGGTCGGCCCGGGACGGCCTCTCCATCCTCGATCAGGCGATCGCCCACGGCGCCGGCGCGGTCACCGCCGATCAGGTGCGCGCGATGCTCGGCTTGTCGGACCGAGGCGCGACCCGGCGCCTTCTCGGCCTTCTGCTCGCCGGCGACTCGGCCGGCGCCCTGGCGGCGCTGAAGGACCAATATGATCTCGGCGTCGAGCCGTCCGCGCTGCTCCGCGGGCTGCTCGAGGCTGTGCACGGAATCACCCGGGCCAAGGTCGGCGGGGCCCAGGATCCGGCGCAGTCGGCCGAGGAGCGCGAGGCCTATGCCGACTGGGGGAGCCGTCTCTCCCATGCCGCGGTCCACCGGCTCTGGCAGCTGCTGCTCAAGGGACTGGCCGAGATCCACGTCGCGCCGTCGCCGCTCGAGGCCGCCGAAATGGCGCTGCTTCGAGTCATCCACGCCGCCGAGCTGCCCGATCCGGGCGAGCTTGCGGCGAAGCTGGCGAGCGGCCAGCCCGTCGCCGCGGCGGCGCGGAGCGAGTCGCCCAGGGCCGAGCCGCAGGGCGCCCTCCTCGAGGCGCCGGCGAGCTTCCCGAAGCTGGTCCAGCGCCTTGGGGACCGGGGCCAGCGCCTGCTCTCGCACCAGCTGACCGAGGAGTTCCGGCTGATCGAATATGCCCCCCCGCTGCTCCGGCTGCAGGCGGCGCGAGCGCTCGATTCGCGCCGGGTCGAGGAGGTGCTCGCCGGCGTTCGCGCCTTCCTGAAGAAGGAATCGGGCGAGAGCTGGCAGGTGGTCCTCGCCGAAGGCTCGGCTCAGCCCACTTTGCGCGAGCAGGAACTGGCGGACGAGGAGGCTTTGCGCCAGCAGGTGCTCGAATCCCCGGTCGTCAAGGCGGCGTTCGAGAGCTTTCCCGACGCCGAGCTCGCCGGCTACACGATCGCCGACAAACGGAGTGCTTAGATGCCCGATCTCAACGAGCTGATGAAGATGGCCCAGGAGGCCCAGGCCAAGCTGATGCAGGCCCAGGAGGATCTCGACAAGGTCGAGGTGGAGGGCGTTTCGGGCGGCGGCATGGTGCGCATCCGAGCGTCGGCCAAGGGGCGGATCATCAGGGTCGACATCGACGAGAGCCTGCTCCAGCCGGCCGAGAAGCAGATGGTCGAGGATCTGGTGGCGGCCGCGCTCAACGACGCTCGCGGCAAGGCCGATCTCGCCGCCCAGGAAGCGATGCGCGACGCCACCGGCGGGCTCCAGCTCCCGCCGGGGATGAAGATGCCCTTCTAGAGGCCGTTGTCGGGGGCCGGCGCGTCCGGTTCCGCTTCCGGTTCAGGCGCAGGCCTCTCGAACTCCTCGCCTGGCAGCTGCGGGGGCGGCGGGGGCGGCTGGGGCGCGGTTCGGCTGGTCGGGCGCCGCGCCGGCCGCCGCGGCTCGGGACGGTCGGCGGCGGGTCGGGCCGGGGCGCCGGCATAGACGCAGGAATCGAGTCGGTCGCGGCGGACCGCCGCCATCCGGGCCGCGATCAGATTGCCGTAGCGGCGGGTGAAGCCGCTCGGAGCGATCGCCTCGCGCCGCTTGGGCAGCGGCAGGACCGCGGCGAGCCGGGCCGCTTCGGTCGCGCTGAGGCTGGCGGCGTCGTGGCCGAAATAGCGGCGAGCGCCGGCATTGACGCCGTAGGTGCCGATCCCGGTCTCGGCGACGTTCAGATAGACCTCCATGATCCGCCGCTTGTCCCACAGGGTCTCGATGAGCAGGGTGAACCAGGCCTCGATCCCCTTTCGGAACCAGCCCCCACCTTGCCACAGGAAGGCGTTCTTCGCCGTCTGCTGGCTGATCGTCGAGCCGCCGCGGACGATCCGGCCGCCGCGGGCATTGCGCCGCATCGCCGCCTCGATCGCCTGCCGGTCGAAGCCGTCATGGGCGCAGAATTTGCTGTCCTCGCCGCCGATCGCGGCACGCACCATGTCGCGGTCGATCCGCTCGATCGGCAGCCACTCGCGGCGGGCGCCGTTGCCGGCCATGACGTCGCCCAATTGGGTGAAGGTGATGGGCGGGTTCACGAACCGGTAGAGCAGCACCCACGCCACGCTGATGACGAGAAACAGCAGCACGCCCTTGACGATCAAGCCGAGCAGTCGGCGAAGCCAGGAACGGCGGGGGCGGGCGCGGCGTGCCATGGCCCGCGCCTAGCATCCCGCCGCTCCGTGCGGAAAGGCCCGCGCGGCCGCCCGGCGGCGCCCCTGTTAGCTTGGCGAGGCGGACGGCTCGGCCGCCGGCGAGGCAGGGGCGTTCTCCGGGCCGGCCGCCGCCGGGCCGTTCCCGGCGAAGCCGACGCGAGGCATCTCCCCCCACACGCGCTGCGAGGTCAGATACTGCCACCAGCCCCAGACCCGCCAGAAATTGTGCAGCTGCCGATAGCCGAAATTTTCGAGCACGGCCGCCGAGCCGAGCTTCGCCAGGTCGCTGATGTGGGGATAGGGCTTGAGCTGGAATTCGGCCAGCATCAGCGAGGCGATGCTCGTGAACGTGCCGAGGCCGAAGACCCTGCGCCGCGGCGGCGCCGAGGCCGCGAGGGTCAGGCTCGATTACGATTTCAGCTTCAGCGACCTCGAAGAGCCGCGATCCGACTGGCATGAGGCCTCGGTGCGCCTGCGCTACCAGGCCGACGAGACGCTGGCGGTCAGCGCCCTGCTCGAAGTCTCCGATCGCGGCCGCTCCCGCGACGTCTATGGAGAGGTTCGGCTCGACCGGCGCGGCGCTCCGGGGAGCGGCGTCTACGTCGCTCTGGGCGTCACGCCCGAGGCCGACTTCAGGCCGGAATGGCAGCTGAGCGCGGGCGGGTTCGCGCGCATACGCGGCGGTCCGGGCGCGACCGTCCTCACCCTCGATGCTCGTCACGGCCGCTATCGCGCCGGCGACGTCCAGACCCTGACGCCGGGGATCGAGCAATATCTGGCCGGGGGCCGCGCCTGGCTCACCGCGCGCTGGATCAACATCTTCGACGAGGATGGCGATCATCGCGCCGGGTGGCTGGCCCGCGGCGACGTCATGGCCGGCGACCGGCTTCGGCTGTTCGCGGGCCTCGCCGACGCCCCCGAGACCTCCGAGGGGATCGTGATCGACACGTTCAGCCTGTTCGGCGGTCTGAGCTACGATCTCAGCGCCAGCGCCAGCCTGCGGCTGTCGATCGCGCACGAGGATCGCGACGTCGGCGGCGACCGCCTTCAGCTCAGCGTCGGCACCGGCTTGCGCTTCTGAGGACGCTGCCTGGCTGGCCGGCTCAGCCGGCGGTGAGCAGCCGCCGCTCGCCGGCCAGGCCCATGAGCGCCTTCTGCAGCTTCTCGAAGGCCCGAACCTCGATCTGCCGGATGCGCTCGCGGCTGACGTCGTAGACCTGGGAGAGCTCCTCCAGCGTCTTCGGGTCGTCGCGGAGCCGGCGCTCGGTGAGGATGTGCCGCTCGCGGTCGTTCAGCGCCTGCAGGGCCTCCTCGAGCAGGGCATGCCGCATCTGCGATTCCTCGGCATCGGCGACGCGCTCATCCTGCAGCGGCTCGCTGTCGACCAGGAAGTCCTGCCAGGATCCTTCGCTGTCGTCGCGCAACGGCACGTTGAGGCTGGTGTCGCCGCCCATCGCCATGCGCCGGTTCATCGAGATCACGTCTTCCTCGGAGACGCCGAGATCGGTCGCGATCTTGGCGACGTCCTCGGGCTTCATGTCGCCGTCCTCGAAAGCCTCGATCCGGTTCTTCATCCGCCGCAGGTTGAAGAACAGCTTCTTCTGCGCGGCCGTGGTGCCCATCTTGACCAGGCTCCAGCTGCGCAGGATGAATTCCTGGATCGACGCCCTGATCCACCACATCGCGTAGGTGGCGAGGCGGAAGCCGCGCTCGGGCTCGAACTTCTTCACGCCCTGCATCAGGCCGATATTGCCCTCGGAGATGAGCTCGCTGAGCGGCAGGCCGTAGCCGCGATAGCCCATCGCGATCTTGGCGACGAGGCGCAGGTGCGAGTTGACCAGCTTGGCCGCGGCATCGGTGTCCTGATGCTCGGTCCAGCGCTTGGCCAGCATATATTCCTCCTCGGGCGTGAGGATCGGGAATTTCTTGATCTCGGAAAGATAGCGGTTGAGGCCCGCCTCTCCGCCGGTCGCCGGGATCGTCGCCGGGACGTTTCTGCCGCTCGCCATGCTGATTCTCACATTCTCCCTGCGGCCCCACGGAGTCTTCGCTCCATGCCGGGCTGAAGTTTCTATACGGTAAGCGCCCCGAACAGTTCCTGAATATCAGACGGGATGGGGCTTTTAAAGGTTAGGTTTTCTTTCGAAACCGGATGCTTGAAGCCGAGCTCCGCCGCGTGCAGGGCCTGGCGGTGAAAGCCGAGCCCTTTCAATATGTCGCGGTGGGCCGGCCGGGGCCGGCCGTAGACCGGATCGCCGAGGAGAGCATGACCGATCGAGGCCATGTGAACCCGGACCTGATGGGTCCGACCCGTCTCGAGCCGGCATTCGATCAGCGCCGCTTCGGCGAGCGGCCGAACGATTCGGTAGTGGGTGACGGCCCGCTTGCCGCGGCCGCCCGCCGTGACGACCGCCATCTTCTTGCGGTTTGCCGCCGAGCGCGCGAGCGGCGCGTCGACGGTGCCCGCGGGCGCCGCGGGGATGCCCGCGACGATCGCGAGATAGAGGCGGTGGACGTCGTGGCGGGCGAACTGCGCGCCCAGCCTCTCGTGCGCGATGTCGGTCTTGGCGACGACGAGCAGACCGGAAGTATCCTTGTCGATG
>DATMVG010000056.1:0-8865 GCA_035563315.1 Allosphingosinicella sp.
ACCCGACCTCAGACGACCGCGCCGCCGAGCTGCCCGCCTGGCTCCACCAATATAACTGGCACCGACCCCACGGCAGCCTACAATACCAACCACCTATCAACCGACTCGGCCTGACCGAGAACAACCTATTGAGGCTCCACACCTAGCCGTCGGCGGCGCCCGAGTGCCTCGCCAGCGACGCAGAGCTCCAGAACAGGGCGGCCGCGACCAGCCACGGGCCGGCGAAGGCGATGCTGAGGACGGCGCCGAGCCGGTCGACGGAAAGGCCGCCGGCCCCGACCGCCGCCTGGACGAGCGCCGCCGCCGCCAGGGCGAGCGCCATGCCGGCGGGCCTGAAGCGCGCGGCAACGCTTCCGGCCAGCGCCACCAGGAGCACTGCGCCGAACAAGAGATTGTAGGGCTCGTCCTCCGAGCCGATCATGCCGACGGCGAGGTTGACCCAGATAGTGAGGAAGACGGTGAGGAGAGCGAGCATTGCGCCGGCGCGGTAGAGGAGGCTGTCCGACTGCCGGACGAGGAACTCGACGGCGAGCCCGACGCTTCCGAACAGCAGGCCCATGACGATGAAACCGGACCCGGTCCAGACGACCTCTTCGGTGAAGCGCATCGCCACCGCCGGAAGCAGCAGGAGGAAGGCGGCAAGGCCCCAGCCCGCGATCCGCCACGGGTTCCAGAACCGCCCGCGCCTAGCCGCCTTGCTTGCCATTGCCCCGTCTCCATGCTGAGTGGACGTCGGCAATGGCATGGCGGCCGGTGAGCGGCATGAGCATTTTCTGAGGACTTGCTGAAAAGTGGAACCCGGCGCCTTTCGCTTCGGCCTTTTCGCTCTCGATCTCCGCGACCGCCGGCTCAGCCGCGACGACGAGCCGGTCGAGCTCAACGCCCGCTATCTCGACGCGCTCGCTCTGCTGCTGAGCGAGGCGGGCAGGCTGGTCTCCAAGGAACGCTTCCTCGACGAGGTCTGGCGCGGCGTTCCAGTGACCGACGAGGCGCTGACCCAGTGCATCCGGACGCTTCGGCGCCAGCTCGGCGACGACGCCGCCGCGCCGCGTTTCATCGAGACCGTGCCCAAGCACGGCTATCGCTTCATCGCCCCGGTCGAGCGGGACGGGGGGACCCAGGCCGCGATCGTCCGGCCCGGCGGTGTCGGCGCCTTTTCCTGGCGGCGCCTGCTGCTGGTCGGCGGCGCCGGGACTCTCGGAGCCGGGGGCGCGGGCTTGATCGGCGGCCTGTTCTACGGTCTCGCCGGCGCCTCGCAGCCCCTCCACGCCGGAATGGGCGCCGCCTCGGTGCTGCTCGTGCTGCTCTGCCTCACGGCCGCGCTCGCCCTGGTCGGCGGCGCCGGAGTCGCCTTCGGCATCGCTGTGGCGGGCTTCGCCGCCGGCCGGCCCTCGCCGTGGACGATCGCCGGCGGTGCGATCGGAGGGCTGGCCGTGGGCGCCGCCGTCAAGCTGCTCGGCCTCGACGCCTTCCAGCTCTTCTTCGGCCGGTCGCCGGCCGACATCACCGGTGCGGCTGAGGGCGCCCTGCTCGGCGGAGCGGTCGGACTCGGCGCCTGGCTCGCGGCCCGGACAGCGGGCCCGCCCCCGCTCCGGCGCGCCATCGCGGTGGCCGGTCTGACCGGCGGCGGCGCGGGACTCCTCATCCCCCTCCTCGGCGGACGGCTGATGGGCGGCAGCCTCGACCTCATCGCCGGAACCTTTCCCGACTCCCGCCTGCGCCTCGACCCGATCGGCGGCCTGTTCGGCGAGAGCAGCCTCGGGCCAGTCAGCCAGGTCGCGACCGCCGGGCTCGAGGGCGCGCTGTTCGGCGGCTGCCTGGTCGGCGCGATGGTCCTCGCGGGCCGCCGCTGAACGCGGCCGCCTTCGTCAGGCGGCTTCGGCGCGCTGCTCGCGCCATGAGGCTGTACGGCGGTCATAGTCGCCGGCAAGCTCGAGCAGGGCCGCTTCGCCGTCGCCGATGAAGGCCGGCCCGTGCATCAGCGCGAGAGTCGCCGGGGCGAGGGAAGCGAGGCGCCGGATGGTGCCGCCCATTTCCGGATGAAGGCTCGAGAAGCGGAACATATCCTCGGCGGCCGAGGCTGGGCCGACGATGTCGCCGTGAGTGACCGCGTCGGTCCGTCCGGTCTGGGTGAAGAGATCGCCGCACAATAGGGTGTTCGTCGTCTCCTCCAGCAGCAGCCCGGCCTCCCAGCCGTGGGGGGTGTGGGGCGTATCGATGTAGCGCACCCTCTTGCCGCCGAGATCGATCACCTCGCCGTCGGCGAGCAATCGGGGCGGGCGGTCGGCGAGATCGTTGAGGCTGACGTCGACGGCGGTGGCGCCGTGGGCGATCTCGGCGTTCGGCGCCTCGGCCAGCCAGAGATTCATCGCCCCGCACTCGTCGGCTTCGACATGGCCGAAGCTGATCCAGCGCAGCCGCTCGGGCGGAAGCAGACGCGCGACGGTCTCGCGGACGGTCGGAAAGAGCTGGCGATGGCCGGTGTGGAACAGCAAAGGCTCGTCGGCGAGGATCAGATACTGGTTGAAGGCGAAGCCGGCCGGCGGGGCGACCGCGGGCACGTAGGTCGAGATTCGGAAGATGCCTTCGGCGATTTCGTCGAGCCGGGTCGTCATGGACTTTCCTTTCTTCGTCGAGGCGCGAGCGACTCGATATGTTGACTGCACACGCTTGTGTATCTAAATAGGCGGCATGTCAACTTCCAATGCACAACCAAGTGCAACCAAAAAAAAGCGTCCCTACCGGATGGGCCGGCGCGCCGATCGGCGGGAGGAGACGAGACTCCGGATCGTCGAGGCGGCCGTCGACCTCCACTCGACCCTCGGGCCCGCGCGAACCACGGTCGCCCAGATCGCCGAGCGTGCCGGCGTTCAGCGCCATACCTATTACGCCCATTTCCCCGAGGAGCGCGGCCTCTTCCTCGCCTGCTCCGGCCTTGCGCTGGCCCGCGATCCGCTGCCCGACGTCGAGCGGTGGAGGTCGCTTCCGGCGGGCCGCGAACGCCTGCGTCGAGGCCTGGCCGACCTCTACGCCTGGTACGAGCGGAACGCCGGGCAGGCGGCGTGCGTGCTTCGCGACGCCGAGCATCACGCCCTTACCCGCGAGATGGTCGAACTTCGGATGGCGCCGACCTTCGCCGAGGCCGCGCAAATGCTCGGGGAGGGGCTCGGCGAGCGGGGGCGGGCGCTGCTCGGAGTCGCCCTGGATTTCGCCTGCTGGCGAGGGCTCGCGGCAAGATGCGGCACGGAAGCGGCGGCGGACCTGATGAGCGAGGCGGTCTGCGCCCTCGGCTAGAATCGGCATTCGGCCCCGTCTCCGCTCGGGGGCAGGGCCGGTGATCAGCTCCCGGAGGCGGCGTTCGTGGCGGGCGGCAAAGCGGCGGCATGGGCGACCCTGAGACAGGTGCCGTCGGCGCCGGTGACTACCATGTGGCTGCCCGCCGGCGCGTCCGGGCCGCGGGCGACCCAGACTCCGTCGCCGACCTTGACCCGACCTTCGCCATGCTCGATCGCCGTCACCACCACGACATTCTGCCCGATCAGCCGGGCCGTCCGGTCGTTGAGCAGCGGATCGGCGCTGGCGACCGGGTTGCGATCGTAGAAGCGGCGGCCGCTATAGACCGCGGCCAGAGCGAGCAGGCCGAACAAGGCGAGCTGGAAGGGGAAGGGGAGGGGGACCAAGGCGGCGACGATGCCGGTGATCCCCGCCGCCGCCGCCATCCAGATCAGGAAGATTCCGGGCACGAAGATTTCGAGGATTCCGAGCAGGGCGGCGCCGAGCAGCCACCACCAATGCGCTTCGAGGCCGGCCAGGTTCATTGCGGGCCGCCCTCGAACGGGCCGCGCGGACGTTCGAGCGGCGGCGCGCCCGACTCGCCGCGGCCGAGCGCGTCGCGGGCGAGCTCGCCGATGCCGCCGAGCGTCCCGATCAGCGCCGTCGCCTCGACCGGGAACAGGATCGTCTTGGCATTGGGCGAGGTCGCGAAGCCGCCGATCGCGTCGACATATTTCTGGGCGATGAAATAGTTGATCGCCTGGGTGTTGCCGCCGGCGATGGCGTCGGAGACGACCTGGGTCGCCTTGGCCTCGGCCTCGGCGGCGCGCTCGCGCGCCTCGGCGTCGCGGAAGGCGGCTTCGCGGCGCCCTTCGGCCTCGAGGATCTGGCCCTGCTTCTCGCCCTCGGCGCGAAGGATGGCGGAGGCCCGGCTTCCCTCCGCTTCGAGGATCACTGCGCGCTTCTCGCGCTCGGCCTTCATCTGCCGGCCCATCGCGTTGACGATGTCGGCCGGCGGGCGGATGTCCTTGATCTCGACCCGGGTGATCTTGACTCCCCAGGCCTCGGTCGCCTGGTCGACGACGGACAGCAAGCGGGCGTTGATCTCGTCGCGCTTGGACAAGGTCTCGTCGAGATCCATCGAGCCCATCACCGTGCGCAGGTTGGTCGTCGTGAGCTGCATGATCGCGACATAGAGGTCGCTCACCTCATAGGCCGCCTTGGCGGAATCGAGCACCTGAAAGAAGACGACGCCGTCGGTCGAGACCATGGCATTGTCCTTGGTGATGATCTCCTGCCCCGGAATGTCGAGCACCTGCTCCATCATGTTCACCTTGCGGCCGACGCGATAGAAGATGGCCGGGTAGAAATTCAGCCCCGGACGCGCGACCGCGGTGAAGCGGCCGAAATATTCAATAGTGTATTGAAAGCCTTGACGAACGATCTTTACACTAGCAAAGAGCCATAGAAGGACGAAGACGACGACCACGGTAAGCACGGTCTCGATCATTTCATTCTCCCTTCGCGTTGCGCTAATATCATGTCGCGAAACCTGCCCTGATCCAAGCGGAATCGGAGACCCAGGCCATGCCCGACGCCCATCTTCGCCACTGCCGGTCGCTGCTCTTCCTGCCCGCCTCCAACGCCCGGGCGGTCGCCAAGGCGCGCGAGCTCGACGCCGACATGGTCATTTACGACCTCGAGGATTCGGTGAGGGAGGAGGACAAGGAGGCCGCCCGCGAGGCGGCCATCGCCGCCGCCGCTGGGCGCGCCGGCGCCAGGCCGATCGCGATCCGGGTCAATCCGACCGGTTCGCCCCATTACGGCGCCGACGTCGTCGCGGTGCGACGAGCCGCGGTCGATTATATCGTGCTGGCCAAGGCGGAGAGCGCCAAGCAGGTCACCGACGCCGCCTGGCTGATGGGCAAGCCGGTGCTGGCGATGATCGAGACTCCGCGCGGCGTGATCGACGCCGCCGCGATCGCGCCGGCGACGAGGGGCGTCATCGCCGGAACCAACGATCTCTCCGCAATGCTCGGCCTGCCGCAGCAGGCTGGGCGGCGGGGCCTCACCTATGCTCTCCAGAGGATCGTCCTCGCCGCCCGAGCGGCCGGGGTCGCCGCCTTCGACGGAGTCTATAACCGGCTCGAGGCCGACCAGGGGCTCATCGACGAATGCGGGGAAGGGCGACTGTTCGGCTTCGACGGCAAGTCGGTGATCCATCCCGACCAGATTGCCGCCGTCAACCGCGCCTTTTCGCCGAGCGAGGAGGAGCTGGAATCGGCCCAGCGGCTGATCGCGGCGGCGACCGGCGGAGCCGAGCGCCACGACGGCAGGATGATCGAGCAGCTCCATGTCGAGCAGGCGCGAAGCGTGATCGCCCGGGCCCGGATCTAGGATCCCGACTCCGGCGAATCGCTTGCCAGCGCAGAGCCGCTTCCTTAAGCAGCGCCATGTTCTCAAGGCTCTTCCGCGGCGTCGCGCCGCTTCTTCTGCTCCTTCCCGCCGCGGCCGCCGCCCAGCCGGACGGGCCCATCACCCCGGCCGATCTGCGCCGCCATATCGAGGTCCTCGCCAGCGACGCTTTTGGCGGCCGAGCCCCGGGGAGCGACGGCGAACAGCGGACGATCAACTATATCGCCGAGCAGCTGCGCCTGCGCGGGCTGGAGCCGGCAGGGGAGGGCGGCGGCTGGTTCCAGCCGGTCGTCCTGGTCGAACGCGCGACAGTCAGCCAGCGCGTCGCCTGGTCGGTGGGCGGCCGGGCGCTGCCCTTCGATCAAGGCGACGCCGCCCTGCAGGGCCGCGACGCCGAGGTCCGGATCACCGACGCGCCGGTGATCTTCGCCGGCCACGGCGCTCGAATCCCCGACCGCGGCATCGATCAGCTCGCCGGCGCCGACCTTCGCGGCGCCGTCGTCATCCTCCTCTTCGACGGGCCGAACGTGCCCGGCTTCCCCTCCTTCACCGACCGGGTGAGGTCGGTGACCGAGGCCGGGGCCGCCGCCGTCATCGCCGTTGCCGGCGCCGACGTGCAGTGGCAGTTCGTCAACCGCAACTTCCAGCGGCCGGCGACCAAGCTTGCCTCGCAGACCGTGGCGCCGGTCGTCGGAGCGATGCCGATCGCCGCCGCCCAGCGCCTCGTCGCCGCGGCGGGCGGCGATTTCGAGCGCCTGCTCAACGACCAGCCCGGCTCGTCCTTCCGCGCCGTGGCGCTGCCGCTTCGCGCCGAGATCGAGGTGATGACCACGGTTCGGCCAACCACCACCCACAATGTCGTCGGCCGACTGCGCGGCAGCGGCGAAGGCGGCGAGAGCCTGCTCTATCTCGGCCATTGGGACCATTTCGGCACGTGCCGGCCCGAAGGGGAGGCCGACCGGATCTGCAACGGCGCCGTCGACAATGCCAGCGGGATCGCGGCGATGATCGAGATTGCCGGGCGGCTCGCCCGCGCGCCCCGGCCGGTGCGCGACATCCTCTTCCTCGCCACCACGGCCGAGGAGCTGGGCCTGCTCGGCGCCGAATATTTCGCCGGCCATCCCACCGTGCCGCTTCCCTCGATCGTCGCCGCGATCAACCTCGACACGGTTGCGATCCATCCCGCCGGCGAGCCCGTGGCGGTGATCGGCCGCGGGGTTCCGGCGCTCGACGCCGTTATCGACGCCACCGTCGCAGCGATGGGCCGGAGACTCGACACCGACGAGGAAGCGGCCTCCTTCGTCGAGCGCCAGGACGGCTGGGCGCTGACCCGGGCCGGAGTGCCGGCGGTGATGGTCGGCGGCTCCTTCTCGGACATGGCGCTGCTCCAGGCCTTCCTGTCCGGCCCCTATCACGCGCCGAACGATGAAACGGGGCCGCGGCTGATGCTCGACGGAGCGGCGGAGGACGCCAACCTGCTGGTCGCGCTCGGCCGCCGCCTCGCCGATCCGGCCGCCTACCGTCCTCCCGCGAGCAGCCGGCGATGACCGGAGAGATCCCGCTCGGCCTCACCTTCGACGACGTCCTGCTCCAGCCGGCCGAATCCTCCGTCCTGCCGAGCCAGGCCGACACGGCGAGCCGGGTCACCCGCGAGATCCGGCTCAACATCCCGATCCTGTCGTCGGCGATGGACACCGTCACGGAGGCCGACATGGCGATCGTGATGGCCCAGCTCGGCGGCCTGGGCGTGCTCCACCGCAACCTCGAGGTGGACGAGCAGGCGGCGGCGGTGCGGGCGGTCAAGCGCTTCGAGAGCGGAATGGTGGTGAACCCGATCACCATGGCTCCGGACCAGACTCTCGCCGACGCGCTCGAGCTGATGGCGAGGCACAGGATCTCGGGCATTCCCGTGACCGAGAAGGACGGCCGGCTGGTCGGCATCCTGACCAACCGCGACGTCCGCTTCGCGGAAAATCCGCGCCAGCCGGTCGCCGAGCTGATGACCAGGGACGATCTCGTCACCGTCGGCCCGGGAGTGAGCCACGAGGAGGCCAAGCGCCAGCTCCACCAGCGCCGGATCGAGAAGCTGATCGTCGTCGACTCCGAGCGCCGCTGCATCGGCCTGATCACCGTCAAGGACATCGAAAAGGCGGTCAACTATCCCGACGCGACCAAGGATTCGGCGGGGCGGCTCAGGGTCGCCGCCGCCACCACCGTCGGCGACAAGGGCTATGAGCGGAGCCAGGCTCTGGTCGACGCCGAGTGCGACCTCATCGTCATCGACACCGCCCACGGCCACAATCGCGACGTCGCCGCCGCGGTCGAGCGGATCAAGCGGAGCTCCAACGCGGTCCAGGTCGTCGCCGGCAACGTCGCCACCCGCGAGGCGACCAAGGCGCTGATCGGCGCCGGCGCCGACGCGGTCAAGGTCGGCATCGGCCCGGGCTCGATCTGCACCACCCGGATCGTCGCCGGAGTCGGCGTTCCCCAGCTCACCGCGATCATGGACTCGGCCGACGAAGCGGCGAAGACCGGCACTCCGGTGATCGGCGACGGCGGCCTTCGGACCAGCGGCGACGTCGCCAAGGCGCTCGCCGGCGGCGCCTCGGCGGTGATGATCGGCTCGCTGCTCGCCGGCACCGAGGAGGCGCCCGGCGAGACCTTCCTTTATCAGGGCAGGGCCTACAAATCCTATCGCGGCATGGGCTCGGTCGGCGCGATGGCGCGCGGCTCGGCCGACCGCTATTTCCAGCAGGACATCAAGGACCAGTTGAAATTGGTGCCCGAGGGGATCGAGGGCCAGGTGGCCTATAAGGGCCATGCCCGCGACGTCGTCCACCAGCTCGTCGGCGGGGTGAAGGCGGCAATGGGCTATACCGGCGCCCGGACGATCGCCGATCTTCAGAAGGCGCGGTTCGTGAGGATCACCAATGCCGGGCTTCGCGAGAGCCATGTCCACGACGTCACCATCACCCGCGAGGCGCCCAACTATCCCGTCCGCTAGGCCGGGGCGGTGACTCCGCCGGCGCGCGTGCAGGCGGCGATCGAGCTTCTCGACGCCGTCCTCGCCGCCGCCCGCCAGGGGGGCGGAGCCGCCGACACGATCATCGCCCGCTACTTCAAGGTCCGCCGCTATGCCGGCGCCAAGGACCGGCGCGCCGTGCGCGAATGGGTGTT
>DATMVG010000057.1:0-29651 GCA_035563315.1 Allosphingosinicella sp.
GCCCGCGGCGAGCTGGTCGCCTGCTACGTCCTCCCGGAAGCGGCGCGCCGGGGCGTCGGCGCCCGCCTCGTCCGCGCCCTCGAGCGCATCGCACGGCGCGAGGGCGCGGGCCAGCTCACCCTCAGCGCCTCCCTCAACGCCGAGCCCTTCTACCGGGCCCTCGGCTACCGCCCCCTCGCCCCCTCCACCCACCGCCTCGCCACCGGCCGGGCGATGCCCTGCATCGCCATGGCCAAGGACCTGCGCGGCGGCGCGGGACGCGGGGAGGACGAATAGCGGTCGGACCAGACCGACCTCACGCCGGCAAGCCTGCCCCGCGAGTGGCTAAAGGGGACAGTCACTGTGACTGTCCCCTACCGATGCGCTCCGCCTTGCGCTCCACCCCTCCCGAGTCGCAAAAGGGGACAGTCACTGTGACTGTCCCCACCGATGCGATGCTTGGATCGAAGATCGGCGATGTGGAGCAGACGCGGCTGCCAAATCCGCAGCCTTGCGGCGTCAACGGGCGGAAACTGACTCCGTCAGCTCGAGGTCTAGCAGCCATGCGATTTCTACGGAATTAAGGGTATCGATGTTTCCCGCTAACGCGCGCTGCGCGAACCCTCCCCATACCGTCCGAGGATGAAGGGCCAGGTAGGTCGAGTAAGCGAGTCTCGCCCGGCAGGATTCTATCGACACGGTTGGGTCGACGTACGTTCGGTATTCCTCCTGCAAGTCCCCTACTGGGTTGCGGTAGAGGAGAAGCTCATCAGCAACCGCGGCGAATAACGCGGGTCGACGCTCCCAAAGGACCGTCGAAACTTCAGCGAAAGAGAGCGGAAAGGACTCTTGGGAGGTTAGCCTACCGTATGACCAGCCATCTGTTTCCCACGCATGCGCCAAGTATGCGAGGCTTTCCTCCAATGGCCGCATCACAGCCTCGGATAGTTCGGCGCTGACATCTGCGCACATACGGGCTGCATCTAAAAGTTGAATCGCATAAAGGCCACTGTAGAGATCTGATTGAGTGGGTCGAGCATCGCTATGAGTCCAGCCCCCGTCCGGTGCGCGCCAAGGGCTCCCTCGATCCAGCATTCTTGCTAGGACGCCGTCTGTTACCCCCTTCCAACCCGCTTGCTCAAAGAGGATCAAGGCACCGCAGATACTGTGGCGAAAGCTGACGAATCGCCTCCCCTCAGAAGCGACTGGAATGGTGTCCTCGTCTCCAAGAACAACGCCATCTACGAAGATGGCGCAAATGCCCTTGAGCGCATTGTGGATAGCGTCCTCGGCCAAACCATGCTTGCGGAGCACTCTGCAGGGCCACAGCGTCATATACAAACGAGGTTTCTTAGCCAGGTCCTCGAACCCCGGCTGCCAAGGCCCGCTTTGGTCGGCATGATCGCCGAACTGACCGAAATGCAGGCCTTCCTTCGTTTTGTTGGCTCAAGAGGAGGTCGAGGAGCTGCCGCCCAATCGGCGAAAGATCACGGGCTGCTGAGATATTTCGGACCACCTCTGTACGATAACACGGGTTAACGCTGCCTCCAAAATATCGACTTTTCTATCTCGTGAGCGAACACTTCCGAGCAGCTTCGGATACAGGGAGAGCTAGCACGTAAGGCTGTCCGGGGAATGAGAACAAATTATGAGCGGCGATACTGGGATAATTTCATTATTGAAAAGCGTGCCGCATAACGGGATGTTGAAGGTTCAGCTCAAACATACAGTGGGCGTGGATAGAGCGGGCTGGAGTCGGCGGGAATCTGGAGGGGAATTGATGCTGACGAGGTTAAGCGACGGCAATCCTGTCCCCGACCGCCCAACGATTCACATTGAACGGTACGCCACTCAAGCTGAGCTGCTTCTGCGCTTATCTGAGCTGTCTGGACAGCCGGATCTGCCACTTGAAACAGGAGCCTCCCCCTTCCTTCGCCGATTCTGGGAATACCTGGAACTGGCATCGACGGCGACGAATAAGATCCTGGTGCTGCCGCCTGACCCTGTAGAGTTTTTTGCTATGCCAACGGTAGCCGAAGAGTTGAAAGTAGCCTTAGCCAGTGCGCATATAGACCCAGATGCCGCTACCGCCGACTTACTGAATCAGTTCCGACTGCCGCCGAGCCTCGCGGCCCAAAGCATCGGATCTCTTTCCGGAGGGGAGCGGGCACTCGTTGCCCTCGCCAAGGCGCATGCGCTCTCAGAAGAGTACGACGGCCTCGTAATGGCAAGCCCGACTACGTGGGTATACCCAGAGCGGCGTGATATGATAACTGCCGTTGCGGACAGGTACGTTCAACTACAGAAATCCGTTTGGATCCTGCTGCTGGATGGTCAGTGGCCAGAAATAGACGGCTGTGCAGCTCATACACCACATTTAATCTCCACTTCTGCAATACCGTGGCGTCTGATACTGTCCGATTTGGATGTCACCTATCCTGGGCGCGCATATCCCACGGCCATTCCCACGAAAGTAATCAGATATCGCTCGGACACGCCTTCTTTGGATCTGGATTCACCGACACTTGTCCTCGGCGATAATGGCGTGGGAAAGAGTACACTCGCACTTGTGCTCGCGGGCGTGCTGGCGCCCGCAAAGGGGAGCGTCGACATTCTCTCATCAGGCGCGTCGGGCAAAGCGCGCATTCTAATGCAGAACGCTTACCACCAGTTATTTGGGATGACGCCACACGAGCACATAAATTATGCATTCCGTTATGACACGCGCGGCCTCGGAACCACCCACGAGACAATGCAAGAACTTGAGAATTCTCTGCAACGCTCATTGACCGGTTTCGTCCACGAGGTTTCAAAACGCGACAGCTCCGGACACCTCGCTTCCCTTTTACACGGTAAGGCCGCATTGGCGGCGGAGCGCCTGACGGAGCGGCCATCGTTGCTGATACTAGACGAACCTTCCTGGGGGTTGTCGCATCGACTTGCTCACACATTCGTCGCTGAAGTCATTACAGCTGCTCATGCGAGGGGGGTCCCGGTTGCCGTCATTTCGCACGAATGGCAATGGGCGAAAACACTTTTGCGATCAGCTTTACACCTCACCCACGGAAGTGAGGACTACGTCGTATTGAATCGCTGTGAGGTGCCAGAATGAGGCGCATACCTTGGGTTCTCCGGCTGGCTATTCTGGCATCCCTCGCCGCGCCGCTCTTGGACTCCACGTTGGTGACACGGTGGGTTCCCGACAATCCTTGGCTGCGCGTTGAGGCCATGTTTGCATACATGGTCGCCATTTGGATTATAATTGGCCTGAATACTGGTCTTGACAAGCTTTTTTCGTTCATATCTGTGGCTGCGGTTATGGTCATAGCCACTGTTATAGTAGGCGCGATTGTCCAAGACGTTCTAGGTTTAGTGATCGATCTAACAGGAGTCGCTGCTACCGATGAACACCTGGTCAGTATTGTGTACATGCTGATGGTGAGTCTCCCATACGCATTCTTCTTCGTTAGTTCATTTTCCGTTGCAGGGCTTCTTCAACGGGTCCATGCTGGTTCGGGTGCTCTACCGCGACTGGCTAGGTGGGTTCCAGGGAGGCGCCTCAAAATGAAGCTGATCCGTGCGCCGCTACGGATTGCCGTGTGTCTACGGGTGTTCCAACATCTCGCTGAAATCTTTCCACCCCTGCTCACCGTATGGCGCGAAGAACATCCCTTAGCTATATTGCCGCGCAACCGTTCCGACTGGCAGGTGGAAGGCCCTATCAGCGCTGTTGCGAAGCTCGGAAACTGGGTGTGGAATGCACTCTGGACTTGGGCAAAATGCCTATTGGTTTTTGCGTTTCGAATCGTGCCCGCTGTGGATGATGAGGTCCGGCGTTGCTACGTAAAGCTTCGGGAGGCTCCAAGATGAACGATGACATCCCCAGCTTTAAAAGAACCGCCGTTACGGCAGTGCTTATCGGTCTGGCGTTCATCGGGACGATGGCGCTTCGGCTTCCGATTCCCGCGACGAATGGATACTTTAACCTCGGCGATATGTTCGTGATCTTAGCAGGCATCTGGCTGGGGCCGTGGCGTGGGCTTCTGGTTGGTGCAATCGGGCCGGCCGCGGCGGACGCCATTGGCTTTCCACAATTCATTTTAGCGACTGCGGTAACAAAAGGATTAGAAGGACTCGCCGCAGGCGCGATTGCCAAGAGTGTTAGAGAGCAGAGGATCGGCCACAGCTTGGCGGCAGGGATAACTGGGGGTGTTGTTATGGTTGCCGGTTACTTTGTGTTTGAGGCCGTCATTTACCCTTGGCTTGGGACTTCGATCGCGTTCTTTAATGTAACTACGCTTGGTGCGGCCATTGTCGAACTCGGACCAAACTCCATTCAGGCGGTTATCGGCTGCGCCGGAGGCCTTGCACTCTGGAGAATGCTCACAGGTGGACAGCAGACGCGCACGCGCCGGCGCGCTGAAAACTGACCCGACAGATTTTAGCGCGGTAGACCGTGGCAGATATCGTCCGGCCCTCGGCCTGTCCGCACTCGCGTAATTCCCTGTGCCGCCCGTAATCCCCCGTTCACCCTCACGGCGTACAACCCTGTCCCGAATCTGCCGAAGGATTGCGCCTCAGCCCGCCCGATCCTATTTAGCGGGCGGAACGCGCGCAGTGGTGCCGCGCGGTGTCCCTTCTCACAATGGGCCCCGCCAAAACGCCGCGTTGGGCCGACGGCGTGGAAAGCGGACGTCACCGTTCCTGATCGTCTTAGGCCGTCGCAACCTCCGCCTCTCGCCGTCCGAACCCGCATTCAGCCCGAAATAGAGGGCTGTCGGTATCCGGATAATGTTGCACCTTCATCGATCCTCCTCACCGCCCCCAGCCCGATACCCCGCCCGCTCCTCCGCCACAGCGCCGCCCGCGCCGGCGTCCCGGACATGCCGCATCAGCGCCTCGTCGACCCGAGTCTGCCAGCCCGCACCCCCGGCGCGGAAGAAAGCGAGGACGGCGGGGCTGAGCCGCAGCGAAACCGCTTCCTTCTTCTCTCCCGCGGGCCGGGCGGGGCGCCCGCGGCGCCTGCCCAAAGGCGGGTCGGCCGGGCGGATGACGCGTTCGCCGACCGCCAGCTGCGCGCGCTCGGCTATCTCGCGGGTGAGAAGCGGCGCGTCGTCCGCGTCAGGGCCGCCAGAGATTGTAGATTTCCCGTTCATCCTTTTCCGCCTTTCTCAGGCTGATGATGCGGCGATTGTCGCCGCGAAAGGTCCAGACGCAGGCCACCAGCTTGCCCTTCATGATGCCGAAGGTGACAAAGCGGTCCTCCTCATATTCCTCGCGATCGTCTTCGAAAGTGAGGGTGAAGCCTTCGAAAATCTCTCCGGCGTCGGCGAGGTCCAGGCCGCGGTTGCGCAGCGTCCAGGCGCGCTTGGCCGGATCGAACTCGACCCTCACACTTTTGTGTATATACGTTTAATCGGCGCCTGCCAAGCATCCGCGGCATATCCCGCGTAAGCTGGCGTTCACCCTCGCGGCGTACATTGCGCCTCAGCCCGCCCGATCCTATTTAGCGGGCGAGAGACAAAGCTGGTCTTCCCTGGGTCGCCTCCCTCACGGGCCCCCATCGAAGTACCACTTCGATGGGATGATTTTATGGCCGACGCCCCCAACCCGAACTCCGACAAGGAGCCCTCCGGCAACAACTGGATGAAGTCGCTGCTGATCTGGGCCGGGATCCTGCTCGCGCTCGTTCTGTTCGTGCAGATGATGGGCGGCGGGGCGACCGCGGCTCGGGACGCCATTCCCTATTCCGACTTCCTCAATCGGGTCGAGGAGGGGTCGGTCAAGCAGGTGTCGATCGGCAAGGACGTGATCACCGGCCGGCTTACCAACAACGAGACCTTCCGGACCAACGCTCCGCCCCAGGACACCCAGCTGATCGAGCGGCTTCGCCAGCGCCAGGTCGCCTTCGAGGCGCAGCCCGAGGCTCAGACCTCGCTGTGGACCTACCTGCTCGTCCAGTCGCTGCCCTTCCTCCTCATCCTCGGCATCGCCTTCTTCGTCATGCGCCAGATGCAGAAGAATGCGGGCTCGGGCGCGATGGGCTTCGGCCGCTCCAAGGCCAAGCTGCTGACCGAGAAGCATGGCCGGGTCACCTTCGACGACGTCGCCGGGATCGACGAGGCGCGCGAGGAATTGCAGGAGATCGTCGAGTTCCTGAAGGACCCGACCAAGTTCGCCCGGCTCGGCGGCAAGATCCCCAAGGGGGCGCTGCTCGTCGGCTCGCCGGGGACCGGCAAGACGCTTCTGGCGCGGGCGATCGCCGGCGAGGCCAACGTGCCCTTCTTCACCATTTCGGGCTCCGACTTCGTCGAGATGTTCGTCGGGGTCGGCGCGAGCCGAGTGCGCGACATGTTCGAGCAGGCCAAGAAGAACGCGCCCTGCATCGTCTTCATCGACGAGATCGACGCGGTCGGGCGCCATCGCGGCGCCGGGCTCGGCAACGGCAATGACGAGCGCGAGCAGACCCTCAATCAGCTGCTCGTCGAGATGGACGGCTTCGAGGCCAATGAGGGGATCATCATCATCGCCGCGACCAACCGGCCCGACGTGCTCGATCCGGCTTTGCTGAGGCCGGGGCGGTTCGACCGCCAGGTAGTCGTGCCGAGGCCCGACATCGACGGGCGCGAGAAGATTTTGCTCGTCCACATGAAGAAGGTGCCGCTGGCGCCCGACGTCGACCCGCGCACCATCGCCCGCGGGACTCCGGGCTTCTCCGGCGCGGACCTGGCGAATCTGGTCAACGAGGCCGCGCTTCTCGCGGCTCGGATGGGCAAGCGCCTCGTCGCCATGTCCGAGTTCGAGCTCGCCAAGGACAAGGTCATGATGGGCGCCGAACGCAAGTCGATGGTGATGACCGAGGAGGAGAAGAAGGCGACCGCCTATCACGAGGCCGGGCACGCGCTCGTCTCGCTCCACGTCGAGGGCTGCGACCCGCTGCACAAGGTGACGATCATCCCGCGCGGCCGGGCGCTCGGAGTGACCTGGAACCTGCCCGAGCGCGACCGCTATTCGATGTCGCTGACCCAGATGAAGGGCCGGCTTGCGCTCTGCTTCGGCGGCCGTATCGCCGAGCAGCTCATCTACGGCAAGGACGCCCTCAACACCGGCGCGTCCAACGACATCCAGCAGGCGACGGAGCTCGCCCGAGCGATGGTCATGGAATATGGCATGAGCGAGAAGCTCGGCTGGCTGCGCTATCGCGACAACCAGGAGGAGGTCTTCCTCGGCCACAGCGTCGCCCGCAGCCAGCATGTCTCGGAGGAGACGGCGCGGCTGATCGACTTCGAGGTCCGCCGCCTGATCGAGGAAGCGGAAGCGAACGCGCGCCAGGTCCTGACCGACAATCTCGACGAGCTTCACCGCCTCGCCGGAGCCCTGCTCGAATATGAGACGCTGAACGGCGAGGAGGCCAAGAAGGCGATCCGCGGCGAGGATATCGGCCGCGGCAATCCGGGCGACAAGCCGTCGCTGACCCCGATCACCGGCTCCTCCATTCCCTCCACCCGGCGCCCGCGCGGCGGCCTCGGCGGACCGGCGGTGCAGGGGGCCTGAGCCGGTCTAGCCGAGCACCCCGATCGCCAGCAGCAGAAGCAGGAACAGCATCAGCGACACCGAGGCGAAGACCAGCAGGACGACCGTTCGCCAGGCGGCGCTGAAGCGGGACAGCCGGTAGGCGCCCTTGAGCTGCCGGTAGACATGGACCGGCGGGACCAGCACCATCGGAATCTCGATCAGGCCGCCGCCGAGGCCGATCGATCGCAGCAGCCAGAAGGTGATCAGCGCCAGGCTCATGAAAGCGATCGAATAGGTGACGAACACCAGATGGTCGTAGGCATGGTAGGCGCGCCGGTAGCGTGCGCGGTGCAGGAACAGCAGCCACAGAAAGGGTACCGAGATCGGGATCAGCGCCCAGGAGAATTTATAGGCGTTGGTCTGGATCTTGTAGAATAACAGAGCCGGATTCTCGTTCGCCTTTCTCATTCCCCGTTCGACCCAGTCCCACCTGGGCGGCAGGTTGGTCGAGAACATCGGCCTCCGCGAGACGACTCCCCGCGCGGCCTCGATCTGCTCGATCTCCTGTCTCAGCTCGGCAAGGCGGCTATCGAGGGCGGCGGTGCCGGCCCCCGCCGCGGCGCGCTGGCGCCGCTGCGCCTCCAACTGGGCGGCTTCCTCCTGGAGCGTGCCGACCTCGGCGGCGATATCGCGGCTCGCCGCCATCGGGTCGTCGACGCCGAACATCGCCGAACCCGAGAAGCTGAACACCGCGAACATGAGGAAGACCGAGAACAGGAACAGGGCGAGCGGCGAGATGAACCGAGCCCGCTCGCCCTCGACATAGCGGCGGGTGAGCTCGCCCGGACGCCAGGCCAGCAACGGCAGAGTCCGCCAGAACTTGCCGTCGAGGTGCAGCACGCTGTGCAGGAAATCGTGCCACCAGGCCCCGATCGTGCGGTGCACAAGGGCCTTCTGGCCGCAGCGGTGGCAATAGTCGCCGGCAAGCTCGACGCCGCAGTTAAGGCAGTTGCCCCCCTGAGCGTGGTTATCCTCGCCGGCGCTGGGCTCGACGGCGCGCGCGAGCATGCCGCCCGTCACCGCCTCGCCGACGCCCTCTATCCCCGACACCATCGTCCTCTCTATGACGGAAGCGCCGGAAAGCGTCGAGGCCGTTCGCGCCCCCGCGATGCCCGTGCTATCCGCGACCGATGACCCGCACCGGCCTCCTCGGCGGCTCCTTCAACCCCGCCCACCAGGGTCATCGCCGGATCACTCTGGAGGCCATCGCCGGCCTCGGCCTCGACGAGGCCTGGTGGCTGGTCTCGCCCGGAAATCCGCTCAAGGACGGGTCTGGCATGGCGCCGTTCGCCGCCCGTCTCGCTTGCGCTCGCTCGGTCGCTCGCCGAGCTCCGATCCTGGTCACCGGGATCGAGCGCGAGCTTGGCACACGATATACGGTGGATACGTTGCGCCGTCTCGTCCGCAGGTACCCGCGACGCCGCTTCGTCTGGCTGATGGGGGCCGACAACCTGGCCGAGTTCCACCGCTGGAAGGAGTGGCGCGCGATAAGCCGAATCGTTACGATTGCAGTGGTGACTCGCCCGGGCTATCATGGGCGCGCCCTCAAGGCACCCGCCATGGGGTGGCTGCGGCGCTTCGTCCGGCCCGCGGCCGAGGCTCGGCACTGGACGAAGTGGAGATTGCCGTCGCTCGTGCTGCTTGATCTGCCGCCCGATCCGACTTCAGCCACCGCCCTTCGCGCCGCCCGTGGCCAATGGCACGAAGCCGTCATGAAATCGTTTCATCCCGAGGCCATGCGCGATCCCGTGACTCGCAGGCCCTTGTCTGGAAGGAGGCCGTTTGCCCGCAACCGCACCCGCTCCGCCGACTGACGGGGCCGACGAACGGACCGAGACGCTTCACAGCCTCGTGCTCCGCTCACTCGATGACGACAAGGCGCTCGATGTCGTCTCCATTCCGCTGGGCGGCAAGTCCAACATCGCCGATTATATGGTGATCGCAAGCGGCCGCTCGACCCGCCAGGTCGCGGCGATGGCCGAAAAGCTGGCCGAACGGATCAAGCGCGAACTCGGCCGCGGCGTCAGGATCGAAGGCCTGCCGGTCGCCGATTGGGTGCTGATCGACGCGGACGACGTCATCGTCCACATCTTCCGCCCCGAGGTGCGCAGCTTCTACAACCTCGAAAGGATGTGGGCGTTCGAGGAGCGCACGGCCGAGGAGCGAGCGCCGGCCACCGCCGGCCGCTAGGCTCGGTCGCTGCGGCGCGTCGGCCCAACGTCATCGCGCACCGCCCTACCCGGGCACGGCTAGGCCGTGTTGCTTCACATCGTCGCGCGCGGAAAGATCGGGCGCAGTCCCGAAGCGGAGCTTGTGGAACGCTATCTGAAGCGGATCCCCTGGCCGGTGAAGCTCAGCGAGATCGCCGACAAGGATCGCCGGCCGTCCCCCGCGAACGTCAGCAGCGCGACCGTCATTCTCGACGAGAAAGGGGAGGCGCTCTCGTCGACCGAGCTCGCCCGACGGCTCGACGCCTGGCGCGACAAGGGCGTTCGCGAGGCCCGCTTCCTCATTGGCGGGGCGGACGGCTTCGGCGACGAGGCAAGACGCTCGGCCGACCTCCTTCTCAGCTTCGGCCGCGCTACCTGGCCCCACCTGCTCGTGAGGGCGATGCTGGCCGAGCAGCTGTTTCGGGCGACGAGCATCCTTGCGAACCACCCCTATCATCGTGAAGGATGAGCCGATGCGCGCCCTCGCCTTGTCCATCTCGACCGCCCTTCTCCTCGCCGGCGGCTATGCCGCCCGCGCGAGCGGCGACGACGACGCTCGGGCGCTGGCTCAGGCGAAGCGCGAGGCGGAGCAGGCGACGGCGCGCTTCCGGAACCTGGACCGGCAGTCGCGGCAGGCCACGGATGCGGCGCTGCGCGCCCGCGCCGGCGCCGAGGCGCTCGCCGCACGCATCCAGGCCGCCGAAGCCGATCTCACCGCGGCGGAGCGACGTATCGCCATCCTCGAATCGATGCAGGCGGCCCAGCGTGCGCGCCTTGCCGCGCGCCAGCAGCCGCTGGTCAGACTCACCGCAGCTCTCCAGACGATGGCGCGACGCCCGGCCGCGCTCGCCCTGGTCCAGCCCGGCTCGGTCCACGATACCGTCCACGTCCGCTCCCTCCTCGAGGCGACCCTGCCCGAGATCCGGCGCCGCACCGCCGCCTTGCGCGCTGAGGTCGACCGCAGCGCCGCGCTGCGCCGGCAGTACGAACAGGCGCGTGGAGCGCTGCTCGCGAGCCGGCGTGCCCTGCAGAGCCGGCGGACCGAACTGGCCAGCTTCGAAGCGATCCAGCGGACGCGCTCCGAACGGCTGTCGGGCCTGGCCGTCGCGGAATCCGACCGCGCGCTGGTGTTCGGGGAGGAAGCCCGGGCGCTCGCCCGGCAGCTCGGCACGCGGCAGTACCAGGCGCAGCTCGCGGCCAGCCTTGCCCGGCTTCCGGGTCCGTTGCCGCGACCGGGAAGCGCCGCCGAACGGCCATCGCCGCCCGCGCTTCCCTATACGCTCCCGGTCGAGGGCCGGCTGGTGACGGGCGTCGGCGAGATTTCGGACGGCGGCGTCCACTCGCGCGGCCTGACCTTCGAACCCGCTCCGCAGGCCCGGATCGTCGCCCCCGCCAACGGCAGGATCGCCTATGCGGGACCCTTCAGGAGCTACGCCAACGTCGTCATCCTCGACCATGGCCAGGGGTGGTCCACGGTCATCACCAATCTCGCCGCGCTCAGCGTCGCGCGCGGACAGATGGTCAGGCGCGGGACCGTCCTCGGGCGAGCCGGAGCACAGTCGCCGCGAGTCACCGTCGAGTTGCGCCGCGAAGGCCGGCCGCTCCCGATCGCGCAGCTGATTTCCGGGTGACGCGTTAATCTCCCGTTGCTTTTCGTCGGCCTAGAAAGCCTGTAGAACCGGATACGAACATGCTCAGCAGGACTCAGATGGCCAACAACCTCCTTCGGTCGCTCGCCCTCGTCGGCGCGGTGGCGTTCATCCCCGCCACGACCGCCTCGCTCGCCCAGGTCGACGTCGCTTCCTATCGGGAAATCGATCAGTTCATGAGCGTGCTCGAGCGGGTGAAGGCGGAATATGTCGACCAGGTCGACGACGCGACCCTGATCCGGGGCGCCATCGACGGCATGCTGAGCGGCCTCGATCCGCATTCCTCCTATCTGGACGAGCGCGGCTTTCGCACCCTGATGACGACCACGGACGGCAATTATGGGGGCCTCGGCCTCACCGTCACCATGGAGGATGGCGCGGTCAAGGTGATCGCCGCGACCCGGGCCACGCCCGCCGACCGCGCCGGCATCAAGTCGGGCGATTTCATCACTCATATCGACGGCCGGCTATTCTACGGCGGAACCCTCGACGAGGCGGTCGAGAGGATGCGCGGCGCGCCGGGCACCAACGTCCGGCTGACCGTGGTGCGGCCGGGCCGGGAACGGCCCTTCGACGTGAACATCACTCGCGCGGTGATCGACATTCCGGCGGTCACGTCCGAGGTTCGCGACCGGGTCGGCATTCTCACCGTGACCGGTTTCAACCGCAACACGACGGAGGCGGCGCAGCGGGCCATGGCCGACATCGAGCGGCAGCTCGGCGGGGCGCCGCTCGGCTACATTCTGGATCTGCGGTCGAACCCCGGCGGCCTGCTCGACCAGGCGGTGGGCCTTTCGGACCTGTTCCTCGAACGTGGCGAGGTCGTGTCCCAGCGGGGGCGCCGGCGGACCGATATCGAGCGCTTCTACGCCCGCCCGGGCGACGCCGCCAAGGGCGTTCCGATCGTCGTTCTGGTCGACGCCGGCAGCGCTTCGGCGGCGGAGATCGTCGCGGCGGCGCTGCAGGACCATCGCCGAGCGATCGTGATGGGAGAGCGCACCTTCGGCAAGGGTTCGGTGCAGACTCTGATCCCGCTCGGCCGCGGCACGACGGCGATCAGGCTGACCACCGCCCGCTACTACACGCCGTCCGGCCGCTCGGTTCAGGAAGGCGGGATCACCCCCGACATCATGGTGCCGCAGCTTTCGGATCCCGACTACCGCTCGCGCAGCCGCGTCCGGGAGTCGGACCTTCGGCGCCACCTGGTCAACGAGACCGGCGTCGAGGACGACGTGATTCAGGACGACGGCCGGCCGGATCCGCGTTTCGCGATGACGGCCGAGCAGCTCGAGCAGCGCGGCATCGAGGACTTCCAGCTCCATTACGCGCTGCAGACGATCGCACGGCTCGGCCGCACCCAGACCGCCGGCACGCCCCGCCGAGTCAGCCGCTGAGCGCACGCGCATGATTTCCCGGCCGCTTCGGCTCGCCAAGCTGTTGAGCTTCGCGGTGCCGGCGGCGCTGCTCGCCGGCGCCTACGGCTCCCAATATCTCGGCGGTCTCGCGCCCTGCGAGATGTGCTACTGGCAGCGCTGGGCGCACATGGCCGCGCTCGCCTTCGCCCTCGTCGCGCTGGCCTCCGGGGAGCGGCTCCCCGACCGCGGCCGCAGCTTCGTCTGGCTGGCGGGTCTTGCGATCCTGACCAGCGGCGCCATCGGCGCCTATCACGCCGGGGTCGAGGCGGGGGTCTTCAAGGGTTTCACGCAGTGCAGCTCGGTCGCCGTGGGCTCGGGCCGCGACCTGCTCGCCGAGATCATGGCGGCGCCGATGGTGCGCTGCGATCAGGTTCAGTGGGAGCTGCTCGGAATCTCGATGGCCGGATGGAATGCGATCCTTTCGGCCGGTTCTGCGTTGGTGATCCTGTGGCTGAGCTTGAGACCATCTCCCATCCGGACCTGAGCCCACCGGCGCCGAGCTGGAGGCCGGGCGACGAGCGCCCCGACGTTCGCGCCATGCTTCGGGTCGACCAGGCGGGCGAATATGGCGCCACGCGCATCTATGCCGGCCAGCTCGCCGTGCTCGGCGACGGTCAGCCCTGCTCGCGGCTGATCGCGCGCATGGCGTCGCAGGAACAGCGCCATCTCAGGCATTTCGACGAGCTGATCGCCGAGCGCGGCGTCCGCCCGACGCTGCTCCAGCCCGTCTGGCGGGTCGCGGGCCATGCTTTGGGTGCCGCCACGGCGCTGCTCAGCCCGAGCGCCGCCATGGCCTGCACCGCCGCGGTCGAGGACGAGATCGACCTTCATTATTCCGAGCAGCTGGCCGCGCTCGGCGGCGAGGAGCCGGCGCTCGCCGCGACGATCGGCGAGTTCCAGGCCGACGAGCGCGAGCATCGCGATACGGCCATCGGGGCTGGCGCGGAGGACAGCTTCGGCTATCCGCTGCTCTACTCCGCCATCCGGGCGGGCTGCCGCCTTGCGATCGAGCTTTCGAAGAGGATCTGAGCCATGCGTCTTGCCCTTCTCCCCGCCATTCTCTTTCTCGGCACCGCGGCGTCGCTCGCCCAGCAGCCGGGCGTGCCGGCTCCGGAGGCGGCCGCGGCTGCCCCGCAGGCTGACCCGGCGGTCGGCCCGAGCCTCGATCCACGGGTCAACCAGCTGATCATCTACGGCGACGATCCCTGTCCGCAGAGCACCAACGACGAAATCATCGTCTGCGCGCGCCTCCCCGAGGGCGACCGCTATCGAATCCCGCCCAACCTGCGCGACAATCCCGATGATCCGGCCACCCAGAGCTGGAGCAACCGCGCCGTGGAGCTGAGCTATGTCGGCGCGAGCGGGATCGGCAGCTGCTCGACGGCCGGCTCAGGCGGCTCCATCGGGTGCTTCAACCAGATCGTCCAGCAGGCGCGGGCCGAGCGCGCCGCAGCCGGCGGCGTCAACTGGAACGCGATGATCGAGGAGGCTCGCGAGGCGCGCATGCGGCGGATCGGGGAAGCCGAGCTCGAGGAAGAGGAAGCCGAGCGGGGCCAGCCCGATTGAGGCTCAGGCGAGCTCGAGCTCCGCGGCCGCCGTCGCTTCGATCCAGCCTCCGCCAAGCACCCGGTCCCCTTGGTAGATGACCGCGGCCTGCCCCGGCGCGACCCCGAATTCGGGCGTCTTGAAGTGGATATCGGAGTCCTCGAGCCGGGCGGGAACCGGCCTTGCCAGCGAGCGGACCTTGACCGTCAGGCCGTCGCTTTGGTCCTCGCCGAGCCAGTTCAGCCCGCTCAGGCGGGCGGTCCGCACCGCGAGCGCCTGCTTCGGCCCGACCACGACCCTCCGAGTCTCGGGTTCGAGCCGGAGCACGTAGAGCGGTCCCGCCTGCCCGCCTATGTCGAGGCCCCGGCGCTGACCGACGGTGAAATGGATCAGCCCGCCATGCTCGCCGAGCACCCGCCCCTCGCGGTCGACGATCTCGCCGCTTCGCGCCGCCTCCGGCCGCACCTGGGCGACCAGCCGAGCATAATCGCCGTCGGGCACGAAGCAGATGTCCTGGCTGTCGGGCTTGTCGGCGACTCCGAGGGCAAGCTCGCGCGCGGCGTCCCGGACCGCCGCCTTGGGCAGAGCGCCGAGCGGGAAGCGAAGGTAATCGAGCTGGTCGCGGGTGGTCGCGAACAGGAAGTAGCTCTGGTCCCGCGCGGGATCGGCGGCTCGGCGGAGCTCCGCGCCGGAAGCGCCCATCGCCCGGCGAACATAATGACCGGTGGCGAGGCAATCGGCGCCGAGATCCCTCGCCAAAGCGAGGAGGTCGGTGAACTTCACCCCCTGATTGCAGCTGATGCAGGGGACCGGGGTCCGCCCGTTCGCATATTCCTCGGCGAATCGCTCGATCACGCTGGTCCGGAACCGGCTTTCATAGTCGAACACATAATGGGCGATGCCGAGCCGGTCGGCGACGGCGCGGGCGTCGTAAATGTCGCGTCCGGCGCAGCAGCTGCGCGCCCGGCCGACCGCCGCGCCATGATCGTAGAGCTGGAGGGTGATCCCGATCACCTCGGCGCCGCTGCGCGCGGCGAGCGCGGCCACGACCGAGCTGTCGACGCCGCCCGACATGGCGACGACGATGCGGGCATTCGGCGCCGCCTTGCCGAGCTCGAAATCGGCTTCGATCATCGCCGCTAGATAGGCGCTCGCACCGGCCGCGCCCACCCCTGCCGGCTTTACCGCCTCTTCACCCTCTTCGGGTAGAGCGTCGACCATGGATATGGCCTTCCTTCGTCCCGCCGAGCGGCTGCCGGCGGGCGGCGAATCGGTACCGATCGACCATTCGATCCTGATCGCCTCGCTGGCGGCCCAGAGACAGTTCCAGGCGCCGCGCCGCGGCGTCGACCGAGCCAAGGCCGGAGCGCGCGAGGCCGCCCTCGAGGAGCCGCTGATCGAGCTGCTTCTGGCCGGCCCGGCCTGGCGCCAGGCGGTCGCCGCGCAGCGCGGCTGCTTCAGCCGTGCCGAAGCGGGACGGAGGCTCAATGTCTCGTAAACCCTCTTCACCGCTATTTTTACCTTGGCACTTTAGCCTTCCTTCAATGCTCCGCCGCTACACGGTGGCCATGCGGAGGCGGTAGCGCCGCCCCGAGTACAGTTTGAGGTAGGAATGATCGAGAACCAGAAAATCCGGCCTGCCCAGGTAATCGGCCCGCTCGGCGAACCGCTGACGGTCGAATCGCTGCCGCCGCCGTCGACCACCCGCTGGGTGGTGCGCCGCAAGGCCGAGGTGGTTTCGGCGGTCAATGGCGGCCTGCTCAGCGTCGACGAGGCGTGCGAGCGCTACCGCCTCAGCCTGGAGGAGTTCGCCGGCTGGCAGCGCGCCGTCGACCGTTCCGGGATGCCCGGCCTCAGGGTCACCCGGATCCAGCATTACAAGTCGCTCTACGAGCGCCAGCAGAATTATTGAGTCCGGCGCGAAGACGCCGGTTCCGGAACAGCCCCCTTCCCAGCTCGAGGTCAGGAACAAGACCGCCGGTGGCGCGTCTTGAGATCGGACCGGCGCTGTAACCATCGCTAAGCGCGCGGGAACAGGAGGAAAAGTTCATGGGAATCATCATCTGGCTGATCATCGGCGGAGTGGTCGGCTGGCTCGCCAGCCTGATCATGCGCACCGACGCTCAACAGGGCATCCTGCTCAACATCGTCGTCGGCATCGTCGGCGCCTTCATCGGCGGCCTGATCTTCAATCGCGGCGACATCAACGACGCCCCCCTCGACGTGACGTCGTTCATCGTCTCGCTGATCGGCGCGATCATCCTGCTCGCCATCGTCAACCTGTTCCGCCGCGGCAGCGTCCGCTGAGTCGATCTCGAGACGCGAAGGGCCGCTCTTCGGAGCGGCCCTTGCTCATTGGAGCTCGAAGCTGACCGTGAGGCTGACGGTGAGCGTCTGCTCGCCAGGAACGATCTGAGTCCCGGAGACGGCCGCGACGTCGCGCGCCATCATCTGCTCGGGCCGCGGCATGTGGACCATGCCGGCCTCGCTGACCGACAGGATTCGGGTCACGCGCATGCCGAGCGTTCGGGCATAGAGGTCGGCCCGGGCGCGCGCGTTGGCCACCGCCTGCATCCGCGCCTCGTCGAGCGCCGGCTCCGGCCGCTCGATATAGAGCGTCGGTCCGTCGATCTGGTTGGCGCCCGCCGCGACCAGGGCGTCGAGGATCCGGCCCGCATTGGCGATGTCGCGGAAGCGCACCCCGACGCTGTTGTGAGCGCGATAGCCGAGGAAGACAGGGGCGCTGTTCTCGGCATAGCGCCATTCGGGCTGGAGGTTGATCGCGGTCGTCTGGATGTCGCGGTCGGCGACTCCGGCCCGACGCAGCGCCGCTCGCATCGACTCCATTTGCCGGGCATTCTGGCCGATCGCTTCGGTCGCGGTCGGGGCCTGGGTCATCACCCCGGCATTGATCCGCATCGTATCGGGAACCCGGTTCACCTCGCCCGTCGCGACCACGTCGAGCCGAGTCCCCGAGACCTGCCGCTCCTGCGCCGCCGCCGGCAACGCTGCCGTCAGCGCCGCGGCCACCATCATCGTCCGGATCATCTCATGCTCCTTCCCTGCGCGCATCGGCGCGCTCCGCGCGCGACTAAACGCGGGCGGCGCTGCACCGTTGCTGAACCGAAAGACGGGCGGCCCTGCGCCCTCAGCGCCGGGCGATCATGCGGTAGACGAAAAGGATCAGGATCGCCCCGACGATCGCCGCCAGGAAACCGGCGCCCTCGCCGGGCTCGTACCATCCGATGGCCTGGCCGAGAAATCCGGCGACAAGCGCGCCGGCGATTCCGATGACGATGGTCACGAGGCACCCGCCGGGATCGCGCCCCGGCATGATCGCCCTGGCGATGCCGCCGGCGAGAAGGCCGATCAGGATCCAGACGAGCCAATTATACTCGGCAAGATATTGCGACATGGTGCGCGCCCTCCTTGACCAGCCTTGCTGCGCCTGCATTCATCGTTGGTAAAGGCCAAACAATGGTTGTAGGGCGCGGTTCCGCGCGTCCTCCCGGGGGGGAAGGGGGCGTCAGTTGTTTTTGGGGCCTTGTTCCAAGTGATGTATTCAGATAACACAGTGCCGACCAAGCGGCGGCTGGCCGCGCTGTTCGAGTGGGGACGATGAAAGCGATGAACTTCGAGTCGACGAAATGGCGCCGGGAAGCGATCGACGACGTGCCGGTTGACGAAACGACGCTCGTCGTGCGCCGCCGCCGTCGCCGCAACATCATCATCGCGGTCGCGGTGGTGGTGCTGCTGGCAGTCGTCGCCATGTTCATGTTCGGGGGCGGCGGCGAGAAGGCGGCCGCACCCGAGGCGGCGGAAGGCCAGTCGCTGCCGGCCGTGACGGTCATCGTCCCCGGCCGTCAGGACATTGCGGCGATCATCACCGCGACCGGCTCGCTCGCCGCGCGCCGCGACATGCCCGTCGGAGTCCCGGGCGAGGGCGGACAGGTGGTCCGGGTCCTGGTCGAGCCTGGCCAGTGGGTCGGCGCCGGGCAGACCTTGGCCGTGATCGACCGCAGCGTGCAGGCCCAGGAATCGGCTCAGCTCGCCGCCCAGATCGAAGTCAACCGAGCCGACCTTCGCCTCGCCCAGAACGAGCTCGACCGCGCCCTGGCCCTGGTCTCGCGCGGCTTCGTCTCGCAGGCGGACGTCGACCGCAAGCGCGCCACCCGCGACGCGGCGGCGGCCCGGGTTCGGGTCGCCGAGGCTCAGCTCGGCGGGGCCCGAGCCCGGATCGGGCGGCTCGACGTTCGCGCGCCGACCGCGGGCCTCGTCCTTTCGCGGAGCGTCGAAGCCGGCCAGGTGGTCGGCCCGGGCTCGGGCGCCCTCTTCAGGATCGCCGCCGGCGGCGAGATGGAGCTTCGCGCGCGGCTGCCGCAGAGCGATCTCGCGCGGCTGGGCGCGGGCAGGCCGGTCGTCGTCACTCCGGTGGGTTCGACCCAGAGCTATCAGGGCACGATCTGGCAGGTTTCGCCGATCGTCGACCCGCAGACTCGTCAGGGCGAGGCGCGCATCTCGATACCCTTCAATAGCGAGCTTCGCCCCGGCGGATTCGCCTCGGCCGAGATCCGCGCCGGATCGATGACCGCGCCGCTTCTTCCGGAATCGGCGGTCCTGAGCGACCAGCGCGGCAATTTCGTCTACCTCGTCGGCAATGACGGCAAGGTGGTGCGCCGGGACGTTCAGGTCGGCGAAGTCACCGACCGCGGCGTCGCCATCGCCAGCGGCCTCAGTGGCAACGAGCGAATCGTCGAATCGGCCGGCGCCTTCCTCAGTCCGGGCCAGCGGGTCCGGCCGGAACGGGCCCGGCGCGCCCGATAAGGTCTGAGCGTCATGAGCTTCCGCAACATCTCCGCCTGGTCGATCCGCAACCCGGTCCCCTCGCTCGTCCTGTTCGCCTTCCTGACGCTGGCCGGCATCGTCAGCTTCATGGGAATGGACGTCCAGAACGATCCCGACATCGATTTCCCGGTCGTCATCGTGCAAATCTCGCAGCCGGGCGCGGCGCCCAGCGAGCTCGAAACCCAGGTCACCCAGCGCGTCGAGGCGGCGGTCCGATCGGTCCAGGGAATCGACGAGATCAATTCCAACGTCAACGAGGGCAGCTCGGCGACCTGGGTTCAGCTGAGCCTGGGCACTCCCATCGACCGAGCGCTCGACGAGATCCGCAACTCCATCCAGCAGATCAGGGCCGATCTCCCCGACGGCATCCTCGAGCCGCAGGTGTTCAGCGCGACGACGACCGGTGACGACATCGCCAGCTTCGCCGTCATCTCGACCGGCATGAGCCTCGAGCAGCTGAGCTGGTTCGTCGACAATACGGTCGCCAAGGAATTGCTGTCCGTGCCCGGCCTCGCCGCCGTCGAGCGCACCGGCGGCGTCTCGCGCGAGATCCGGGTCATCCTCGATTCGGCCAAGCTGCAGTCGCTCGGCATCACCGCGAGCCAGGTCAACCAGCAGCTTCGGGCGATGAACGTCAATGCCGCGGGCGGCCGAGCCGAGATCGCCGGTTCCGAGCAGTCGCTGCGCGTCCTCGGCAATGCCGCGGACGCCTATCGCCTGGGCCAGACCCAGATCGCGATCGGCGGCGGCCGAACCGTCCAGCTCGCCGACATCGCCGAAGTGCGCGACCTCTATGCCGAGCAGCGTTTCTACGCGACGCAGAACGGCCAGCAGGTTCTCGCTTTCTCCTTCCAGCGCGCCAAGAACGAATCCGACGTCAGCGTCTTCAACGGCGCGGAGGAGCGACTGAGGGCGATCGAGGAGCGGCGCCCCGGCATCCGCTTCGTCGAGCTGTGGAACTCGGTGGAATATACCGAAGGGCAATATCACAGCGCGATGGAGGCGCTGGTCGAAGGCGCGGTGCTGGCCGTGTTCGTCGTCTTCCTGTTCCTGCGCGACTGGCGGGCGACGCTGATTTCGGCGATCGCCATCCCGCTCTCGGCCATTCCCACCTTTTGGTTCATGGACCTGATGGGGTTCACTCTGAACAGCCTCACGCTGCTGGCGCTGAGCCTGGTCGCCGGCGTGCTCGTCGACGACGCCATCGTCGAGATCGAGAACATCGTCCGCCATATGCGCATGGGCAAGAGCGCCTACCAGGCGGCGGTCGAGGCCGCCGACGAGATCGGTCTGGCCGTGGTCGGCACCACCTTCTCGATCGTCGCGGTGTTCCTGCCCGTCGGGCTGATGCCCGGCGTATCGGGCGCCTTCTTCAAGAATTTCGGCTTCACGGTGGTCGTCGCGGTGCTGATAAGCCTCGCCGTCGCCCGCCTGATCACGCCGATGATCGCGGCCTATTTCCTCAAGGCCAAGGGCCACGCCAAGCATGGCGAGGGCTGGCTGATGGACCGCTACATGTCGACCCTGGCCTGGACTCTTCGGCACCGCTGGGTCACCGTGCTCGGCGGCTTCATCTCGCTCGTGCTGACGGTCGTCGCCTTCATGATGTTGCCCCAGACCTTCTTCCCCGACATGAACGTGGACGAATCGACGGTGCTCGTGGAGATGGCTCCCGGCACGACGGTCGCACAGACGGGCGCCGTGGCGCAGCAGGTCGAGGCGGTGCTCCGCCGCGAGCCCGAGGTCGAATCGGTCTTCTCGCGGGTGCGCGTCGGGAGCGCGACGATCGACATCAGGCTCAAGGAAGAGCGCGAGCGGACCAGCATCGAGTTCGAGCGCGCCGTCGCGCCGCAGCTCAACCGCATCGCCGACGCTCGAGTCTCCTTCCGCTCGCAGAGCGGCGGCGGCCGCGATCTCCAGATCAACCTCGGCGGCGACGACCCGGCGGTGATGATGGCGACCGCGAACCGCCTGGTCGAGGAAATGGGCCGGATGCCCGAGCTGGTGGCGCCGCGAGTCAGCGGCGACCTGCAGCGGCCCGAGATCACCATCCGGCCGCGTCTCGATCTGGCCGCCGAGCTGGGCGTCACCACCCAGGCGCTGAGCCAGGCGATCAGGATCGCGACCCAGGGCGAGATCGACCAGAACAGCGCCCGCTTCTCGCTGAGCGACCGCCAGATCCCGATCCGGGTCTCGCTCGCCGAGAATTCGCGCCAGCACCTCTCGACGATCCAGAATCTGCCGGTGCCGACCACTTCGGGGGGATCGGTGCCATTGAAGGTCGTCGCCGACATCGGCTTCGGCTCCGGCCCGACCCGGATCGAGCGCAGCAACCAGCTGCGCCGAGTCACGATCGGCGCCGATCTCGCGCCGGGCCAGCTCAGCGGCGATGCTTACCGCATGATCCGCGCGCTGCCGACGATGCAGAACCTGCCGCCGGGCGTCCGCGAGATCGTGCTTGGCCCGAACAAGTGGCAGCAGGAGATGATCACCAACTTCATCATCGCCCTGGTCTCCGGCATTTTCCTCGTCTTCGCGGTGCTGATGCTGCTCTATCAACGCATCCTGCCGCCCTTCGTGAACATGGGCTCGCTGCTCCTTGCCCCCCTGGGCGGGCTGGTAGCGCTGGCGATCACCGGCATGGCGGTGTCGATGCCGGTCTATATCGGCATCCTGATGCTGCTCGGCATCGTCGCCAAGAACTCGATCCTCCTGATCGACTTCTCGCTCGAGGAGATGGCCAAGGGCGTACCGAAATACGAGGCGATCATGGACGCCGGGCACAAGCGCGCCCAGCCGATCGTCATGACGACGGTGGCGATGACCGCCGGCATGATCCCGACCGCCATCTCGCTGAACGGCGACGCGGCGTGGCGGCAGCCGATGGGAGTCGTCGTGATCGGCGGGCTCATCCTTTCCACCGTGCTCACCCTGGTGCTCGTGCCGGGAACGTTCAGCCTCGCCTTGGGCGTGGAGGAGCGGCTCGGGCCGAGGTTCAGGCGCTGGTTCACCACCGGCGGCAAGGACGCGCCTTCGCCGGCGCCCTATCCGGCGGAGTAGCCGTCCCCGGCTTTGAACCAAGCCCGCGGCCGGTTATTCATCCGGCATGAGCCTGATCGGACCGAGCGCGCTCAGCCGCTTCAATCCGGCGCAGCGCGGCGCCCGCGGAATGCGCGTGCTCGCCACCGCGATGCTGGCGGGCATGGCGGCGCTGTTCGTCGCCGCCACCGGCCTGGTCGAGACTCACCCCGCCTGGGGCTTCGTCCGCGCCTTCGCCGAGGCGGCGATGGTCGGCGGAATCGCCGACTGGTTCGCCGTCACCGCCCTGTTCCGCCATCCGCTCGGCCTGCCCATTCCGCACACGGCGATCATCCCGCGCAACAAGGACCGCATCGGCGACACCCTCGCCGCCTTCCTTCGCGACAATTTCCTCACCCCGCGGGTGGTCGCGCGGCGGATGCGGCAGGTCGACGTGGCCGGTGCGGTGGGCCGCTTCCTTGCCCAGCCGCCGGGCGAGGGACGACTGCGCGAAGGGGCCTCGCGTCTCCTCGCCGACATTCTCGAGGCGCTCGACGAGGAGCAGCTCGGCGGGATGATGAAGTCCGCCGTCGCCGCGCGGATGCGGGCGATCGATATCGCGCCGCTGCTCGGCCAGACGCTCGAGGCGGCGATGACCGAGGACCGTCACGTGCCGATGGTCGACGGGATCGTCACCTGGGCGGGGCGGACGCTCGACGCCAACGAGGATCTGATCCGCCAGATGGTCCATCAGCGCGCCAATTGGGTGCTTCGGCTCGCCGGCCTCGACGAGCGGCTGGCCGACGGCATCGTCGACGGCCTTCGCCGCCTCACCATGGACATGGCGCTCGACCCCGAGCACCCCCTTCGGACCAAGGCCGAGGAAGGCCTGTCGAGGCTCGCCTGGAACCTTCAGAACGATGCCGAGACCCGCGCCAAGGTCGAGGACTGGAAGAGCGAGATGATCGAGAACGAGGCGGTGAGCCGCTGGCTCGGCGGGGTGTGGGAGAATAGCCGCGCCGGCCTGCTCAAGGGCGCCCGCGATCCCGACGCCGCGCTTGCCGGCAAGTTCGGCGAGGCGATGCGCCAGCTCGGGCAGACCCTCCAGAGCGAGCCGCGCCTCGCCCGGGCCATCAACCAGTTCGCCCGCCGCGCCGCCGCCGGAATCACCGCCACCTATGGCGGCGGAATCGTCAAGCTGGTGTCGGAGACGGTCCGCGCCTGGGACGCGCGCACCGTCACCGACCGGCTCGAGGCGGCGGTCGGCCGAGACCTTCAATATATCCGGATCAACGGCACCCTGGTCGGCGGCCTCGTCGGCCTCGCCATCCACGGCATCGAGGTGCTGGCATGAGCGAGCGGGACGAGGCCCTGCGGGCGATGGCGGCGAATCGCGGCTGCAAGCTGACCAAGTCGCGCCGACGCAAGCCCGGCGGCGACTATGGCCGCTACGGCCTCAAGGAGGCCGGCAGCGGCGCGCAGCTGTTCGGCTTCGGCAAGGACGGCCTCACCGCCACCGCCGACGAGATCGAGGCCTTCCTGCGCGGCGGCGCGGCGTCGAGCTGGAAGACCTCGCTTCGAGCGACTCCGGCCGGCAAGCCAAGGGCCGCCGCGAGGAAGGAGGCGGCCGGCCAGGGCCGCCCTGCCGAGGGGCCGAAGAATCGTGCCGAACCGGAGCGGCCTCAGCGGAGGGCCGCCGCCGAGCCGCCACGCAAGCGCCCCGAGCCGGAGCCGCCCAAGGCCGCTGTCGTCCGCGACGCCGCGCCGCGCGACGCCGATCGGATCGCCGGCCTGATCAACGCGCTCGGCTACGAGGTGACCGCCGCCGACGTCCGACGCCGGCTGACGCAGCTTCGCCGGGCGAACGAGGCGCCGCTGGTGGCGGAGGCGGACGGAGTGATCGGCTGCGTCACCTGGCATGTCACTCCGGTCATTCACCGGCCCCGCCCGGTCGGACGGCTGACGATGCTCGTCGTCGCCGAGAAGCAGCGCGGCAAGGGCATCGGCCAGGCCCTGGTCGAGGCGGCCGAGGCGAGGCTGCGCGAGCGCGGCTGCGGCCTGATCGAAGTGACGAGCAACATGAGGCGGCTGCGCGCCCACGGCTTCTACGAACGGCTCGGCTACGAGCGGACCAGCTACCGCTTCGCCAAGGCCGCGGCGGTCGACCGCTCGCGCCCGGCCCAAGAAGAAGGTTGAACCTCGCCGCCCGCTGCGCTTTGCTGCGCGGGTCAACAGGGGAAGAACCGATGAAGCTCAGCCACCCGCTGGCGGCGCTCGCCGCCTTGGCGCTCGCCGCGCCTGCCGCCGCCCAGACGCCGCCCTCGGCCGCGCCCGCCGAACAGGAGCAAGTTACCGTCATCCACGCCGGGACGCTGCTCGCCGTGCCGGGCCGCCCGCCCCGGCGCGAGGCCAGCATCGTCGTCCGCGGCCGGCGAATCGCCGAGATCCGCGACGGCTATGTCGACGTGCCGGGCGCTCGGGTCGTCGATCTGCGCGGCAGCTTCGTCCTTCCCGGCCTCATCGACATGCACGTCCACCTCGAGGGGCTGGACGATCGCCTCCAGGCGCGGCTGCAGGCGCCGTTCCGCGATTATGAGGACGAGGCCTATACCGCTCTGCTCAACGCGCGCCGCACCTTGCTCGCCGGCTTCACCACGGTTCGCGACCTCGGCGCCGACCCGCGAACGATCATGTCGCTGCGCGATGCCATCAACGCCGATCAGTTCGCCGGCCCGACCATCGTCTCGGCCGGCAACATGATCTCCGTCTCCGGAGGCCATGGCGACGTCAACGGCCTCAACCGCGACCTCAGCGGCATCTACGAGCCGCAGGCGATCAACACCTGCAACGGCGCCGACGATTGCCGCCGAGCGGTGCGCGAGCAGATCTCGCTCGGCGCCGAGCTGATCAAGTTCGCGGCGACCGGCGGAGTCCTCAGCAACGTCCCCGGCGGCCTCAGCCAGCAGATGATGGCCGACGAGATGCGCGCCGTGGTGGAGACGGCGCGAAGCTTCGGCCGCCGGGTCGCCGCTCACGCCCACGGCGTCGACGGAATCAACGCCGCGCTTGAGGCCGGAGTGAACTCGATCGAGCATGGCACCTTCACCGACGACCGGACCTTCGAGCTCTACCGCCGGACCGGGGCCTATTACGTGCCGACCCTGCTCGCTCCGGCCGCGGCGCTCGCCGACGGCGAGCGCGGCGCGCTCACTCCGGCGCAGATGCAAAAGGCCCGCGAGGCCGCCGGCAATGCCGAACGCAGCTTCGCCCGAGCCGTCCGCGAGGGCGTCAACATCGCTTTCGGCACCGATACCGGGGTCAGCCGCCACGGCGACAATGCCCGCGAGTTCGCCCTGATGGTGCGCAACGGCATGGCGCCCGCCGCCGCGATCAGGGCGGCGACGGTCGGCGCGGCCACCCTGCTCGGCCGGGAGGATATGGTCGGGACCATCGAGCCGGGCAAGGACGCCGATATCATCGCCGTCGCCGGCGATCCGACCCAGGATGTCAGCCTTCTGGAGCGGGTCGGCTTCGTCATGAGGCACGGCCGGGTCCACAAGCTCAACGGCGAGCGCCAGCTCACCGCGGTCGACTGATCAGCCGTCGCTGGCCCGCTCGACGTCGGCGCCGACCGCCTGGAGCTTCTCCTCGAGCCGCTCGTAGCCGCGGTCGAGGTGATAGACCCGGTTGACCTGAGTCTCGCCCTCGGCGGCGAGGCCGGCGATGACCAGGCTCATCGAGGCGCGAAGGTCGGTGGCCATGACCGGCGCGCCGATCAGCCCCTTGACTCCGCGCACCACGGCGGAGCGCCCCCGGACCTCGATGTCGGCGCCCATCCGGTTCAGCTCGGGCACGTGCATGTAGCGGTTCTCGAAGATCGTCTCGGTCAGCAGGCTGGTGCCGTCGGCGACGCTCAGCATCGCCATGAACTGCGCCTGCATGTCGGTCGGAAAGGCGGGAAAGGGCGCCGTCGATACCGAGAGCGGCCGGATGCCGCCGTCGGCGCTCACCTTGATCCCCTTGTCGGTGTCCGCGATGATGGCGCCGGCATCCTCGAGGCCCGAGAGGATCGACGGCATCGTCTCCCGGCGGGCGCCGACCAGCTCGACCGACCCGCCGGTGATCAAGGCCGCGCAGGCGTAGCTGCCGGCTTCGATCCGATCCGGCATGACGGCGTAGGTGGCGCCGTGCAGCCGATCCACCCCCTCGACGGTCAGAGTGTCGGTCCTGAGGCCCGAAATCCTCGCGCCCATGGCGTTGAGGCATTGGGCGAGATCGGTGATCTCGGGCTCGCGCGCGGCATTCTCGATCACTGTGATACCCTTGGCGAGCACCGCCGCCATCAGGGCGTTCTCGGTCGCCCCGACCGAGACCGTCGGAAAGCTGATCCTGCCGCCGGCGAGCCCGCCCGCCGGGGCGATCGCCTTGACGTAGCCGGCGGCGACTTCGATCTCGGCGCCCAGCGCCTGCAAGGCCTTGAGGTGGAGGTCGATCGGCCGGTTGCCGATCGCGCAGCCGCCGGGCAGCGACACCGTCGCCTCGCCGGCCCGGGCGAGCAAGGGCCCGAGGACCAGGATCGAGGCGCGCATCTTGCGAACGATGTCGTAGGGGGCGACGGTCGAGGCGATGGTCGCGCTGCGCAACGTCATCACCCGCCCGAACTCGCCCTTGCGCGCCCCTTCGACGGTCGTCGAGACCCCGAGCTGATTGAGGAGATGGCCGAAGCCGTCGACGTCGGCGAGCCGCGGCAAGTTCCGCAAGGTCAGCGGCTCGTCGGTGAGGAGCGCGCAGGGCATCAGCGTCAGCGCCGCGTTCTTCGCTCCCGAGATCGGGATCCGGCCGTTGAGCGGCTTGCCGCCTTTGATGATGATCCTGTCCATCCGGTGCCGCGCTATTGCTCCGAATCAAGGCCGGCGCAAGGCGCGCGCCGAAGCGGGGACGGCGCAGCCAGACGGCGGAACCGGACTCAGGCTTTCTCCAGCGTGCACTGCAGCGGGTGCTGGTTCTGGCGGGCATATTCGATCACCTGCGCGACCTTGGTCTCGGCGACCTCATAGGGAAATATCCCGCACACGCCGACGCCGCGCTGGTGGACGTGAAGCATGACTCGGGTGGCGTCCTCGATCCCCATCTTGAAGATCCGCTGCAGGACCAGGACGACGAATTCCATCGGCGTGTAATCGTCGTTCAGCATCAGCACCTTGTAGGGCGAAGGCGTCTTGGTCCGAGTGCGCGTCTTGGTCGCGACTCCGAGACCGGTCCCCTCGTCGTCGCGCCGATCGCCGTCCGATGCCCTGATCACGCTTGCCGTCATCTCCATATCAACGCCGTAAATATGGCAAGGTGCCCGACGCGGGCAAGAGGCCGGCGATGCGCGGCCCTCATCGGCACGGTGGCAGCCACTCATAAAAAAAGGGCGGCCGCTCCCGGGGGAGGGCCGCCCTTTTCCACGGTCGGCGGTGCGACTCTCGAAAGCTAAGGCGCGAGCCTTAGGCGGCGAGGGTCTTCACGCGCTCGGCCGCGACGGTGTAGCGGCTGGTGATCGGCTGAGCGACGTCGCCGGCGATCTTGAGAACGGTCTCGCTGACGCGGGCGCTCTCGGCGACGACATTGTCGAACGCCGCACGGGCGAAGTCGCCCTGCAGCTTGAAGAAGTCGGTCGCCGACTTGACCTCGGCGAAGCTCTTGAGGGCGGCCGAAGCTTCCTCGAAGCTCTTGCGGCTATATTCGGCGGCGTCCTGGCTCAGCGCCTCGACGCCCTTGGCCGCGATCTTCGAGGAGGCGACGAACGCCTCGACATTGCCGCGGGTGAGGTCGGCGAGCTCCTCGGCGATCTTCGCCGAACGCTCGGCAGCGGCCTTGGCGCGCTCGTTGACGTCGCCGAAAACGGTCTTGAACTGGTCGGCCGCGAACAGGCCGGTATCGATGGTGTCACGGGTTTGCTTGTTCATGGTCTTCACTCCTTTGATGCGGTTGGCGCCGGCGCGAACCGGCTTGCTGGTCCGGGCGGCGGCCGGCGCCTTCGCCGGCTGGGCCTTGGCGGCCGGCCTGGCCGCCTGCTTGCGCTTGGCCGGGCGTGCCGCGCGGGCGACGCGCTTCGCCTTGGGGGCCGAGCGCTTCGCTGCAGCGGGGGCCGCTTTGGCCGTCGGGGCGGCGGCCTTCGCCTCGACCGGGGTCACGGCCGCGGCCGCCTCGACGGCCTTCTCGGTCACCTTCTCCACGGCCTCGGCGGCTTTCGCCACGGCGCTCTGCTCTGCCATTGTCACGCTCCTGAATATGTTGCAGCGCAGCAAATAGGGCGGGTCGCGCGACGTTTCAAGCCCTTTTTTGTGCGCTGCAGCAGAAGCGCTCGCGCCTGAGGAGAAAGGCAGCCTCACTGCCTTGGCCGCGACCGAAATGCCTTGCGGCAGTTCCGATCAGCGCGCCTTCACATAGCTCCCCGGCGCATCCTCCAATGCCTTCAGCTTGCCCTTGCCGGGAACCCGGGCGCCCCTGGCGGGCACGCGCTTCGCCGAGATGCCCTCGATCCACGCGATCCAGTCGGGCCACCAGCTGCCCCTGGTCTCAGTCGCCCCAGCGATGAACTGGTCGAGCGTGTCGACCTTCTCCTCATTGACCCAATATTGATATTTCTGGGCCTCGGGCGGGTTGACCACGCCGGCGATATGGCCGGAGCCGGCGAGCACGAAGCGCAGCGGCCCCTGGAAATGATGGGTGATCTTCCACACGCTTTGCGGCGGCGCGATATGATCCTCGCGGCCGGCCTGGACATAGGTGGGAATCGACACCTTCCTGAGGTCGATCGGAGTGCCGTCGATGGTCATCGCGCCGGGCTGCACCAGCTTGTTCTCCCGGTACATCTGGTCGAGATAGGCCTGGTGCCACGCGCCGGGCAGGTTGGTCGTGTCGGAGTTCCAGTAGAGCAGGTCGAACTGCGGATAATCCTCGCCCATCAGGTAGTTGCTGGCGACATAGTTCCAGATCAGGTCGCGCCCGCGAAGCAGGTTGAAGGTGGCGGCCATGTAGCGGCCGTCGAGATAGCCCTTCTCGGCCGAAAGCTGCCTGACCATCTCCATCATCTCGTCGCCGACGAACAATTTGAGGTCGCCGGCCTCGGAGAAGTCGACCTGGGCCGTGAAGAAGGTCGCCGACGCGACCTTCTCCGCTTCGCCGCGCGCGGCAAGAAGCGCGAGCGTGGCGGCGAGATAGGTGCCGGCGACGCAATAGCCGATTGCATGGACGCTCTCGACGCCCAATCCTTCGCGGACCGCGTCGATCGCCTCGATCTGCGCCTTCACATAATCGTCGAAGCCGACGTCTGCGAGGCTCTCGTCCGCCGATTTCCACGACACGACGAACACGGTCAGACCCTGGTCGACCGCCCATTTGATGAAGCTCTTCTTCGGGTTGAGATC